>JAVEEO010000072.1 GCA_030840415.1 Pseudonocardiales bacterium
CGGCGTTCCAGGCCCAGTACGTGCAGGCCCAGGACATCGCCGGCCAGGCCGGCGGCGCCGGTGGCGGTGTCAGCATCACCGCGTTGCCGCTCAGCAGCCCGCAGGGCCGGCTGAGCTACCAGCCCGACAACCCGCTGGCCGACGCCCAGGGCAACGTCCTGCTGCCCGACATCGACATGGGCGAGCAGATGGGCAACCTGATCATGGCACAACGGGCCTTCCAGGCCAACGCCGCGGTCGTGGACCGGGCCCGCGAGACCTACCTCGACGCCATCAACATCGGAAAGAACCACTGACATGAGCCTGCCCGCGATCGGCGCCATCGGCGCCGCGCTACCGAACTTCGCCCCGATGTCGGCCGGCCTCGATGCCGGCCTGGCCGCCGGCGCCGAGGGCGTCTCGCCCGCCGGCAGCACCTCCGCCGGCTTCGCCTCGATGCTCGAGAAGGGCATCAACGCGGTGCAGTCGGCGCAGAGCAAGGCCGACGGCCTGGCGGTGCAGGCCGCCACCGGTGACCTCACCGACATCCACGACTACACCATCGCCGCCGCCCAGGCCTCGATCGTCACCCAGCTCGCCACCACCATCCGAACCAAGGGTGTGGACGCGTTCAACCAGATCATGGGAATGCAGGCCTAAACCATGCAGGACAAGATTCTCTCGACGCTGCAGCGGTTCTGGCGCGGCTTCCTGGCCTTCACCCCCGGCCAGAAGGTCGTCACGTTGGCCGTCGGGCTCGCCCTGGTGATCGGTGGCTTCGGCTTCTCATCCTGGGCATCCAAGCCCAGCTACGCGCCGCTGTTCACCAACCTGGCGCCTGCCGATGCCAGCGGGATCATCGACAAGCTCAACGCGAACAAGACGCCCTACAAGCTGGCGGCCAACGGCACCTCCATCCTGGTTCCGCAGAAGGACGTCTACGACCTGCGGTTGTCGATGAGCGCGGCGGGCCTGCCGTCCTCGGGCAGCAGCGGCTACAGCCTGCTCGACCAGGAGGGCATCACCACCTCGGAGTTCAAGCAGCACGTCGACTACCAGCGGGCCCTGGAGGGCGAGCTCAGCAAGACCATCAAGTCGATAAGCGGGGTTCGCGATGCCGCCGTGCACCTGGCGATCCCGCAGCAGAGCGTGTTCACCGACGGCACCCAGAAGGCGACCGGCTCGGTGCTGCTGACCACCGACCCCGGCACCACGCTCACCTCGGGCCAGGTCCAGTCGGTGGTGAACCTGGTGTCCTCGAGCGTTCCCGGCATGGCCGCCGACCAGGTCAGCGTCTCCGATGCCAGCGGCAAGGTGCTCTCGGTCGCCGGCGACGTCAACAGCGGAGCCATCGCCGACACCCGGACCGAGGCGATCGCCCAGTACAACAAGCGGGTCGGCTCCGAGGTGCAGCAGATGCTGGACCGACTGGTGGGCGCCGGGCACTCGGTGGTGACGGTGAACGCCGACCTCGACTTCGACAAGAACAGCACCGTCTCGCACTCCTACAGCTACGCCACCGGGGTGCCGCCGCTGTCCGAGGCAAACACCACCGAGACCTACGGCGGCGGCCAGGCCGGCAGCGGCGGGGTGCTGGGGGCGGCTTCGCCCAGCCCCACCGCGGTGCCCAGCGCCAGCCCCGGTAGCGGCTACAAGAAGACCAACACCACCCGCGACAACGCGGTGAACGAGAACACCGAGACCCGCAGCGCCGCACCGGGCAAGGTCCGCACGCTGAGCGTGGCGGTGCTGCTGGACAAGAACGCCCCGCCGGTGGACGAGGCCCAGGTTCGCCAACTGGTCAGCTCGGCGGTCGGCCTGGACGCCAAGCGTGGCGATTCGCTGGCACTGGCCTCGGCCCCGTTCGACACCTCCGCGGCGACCGCTGCCAAGAAGGCCGCCGATCAGGCCGCCGCCGCGGCCGCAGCGGCCCGGCACAACGCCGAGCTGATCTCGCTGGCCAAGACCGTGCTGGTGGTGTTGCTGGTGCTGGCCGTGATCGTGGCGACCATCATCGCCAACCGTCGCCGGCGCAAGGAGGGCCCGGCCGACGAGCTGGACACCTTCCTCTCGACCCTCAACGACTCACCGGGCTCGCTGCCGCCGGCACCGCGCGACATCGTGCCGCCGCAGAGTCGCGAAGCGGCGAACAACGTTGTCCGGCAACGGGATCTGGCCGACATGGCCGACAGCCAGCCGCAAGAGGTTGCCCGGTTGCTGCGTACCTGGCTGAACACGAAGGAGAGCTGACGATGGTTGAGACGCTTGCCACGGTCACCCCGATCGGCACCGGTCTGGCCGCCGCCGAGCCGAACCTCGACCTGACCCGCGGGATGAGCGGCCGGCGCAAGGCCGCGGTGCTGATCCTGCAGCTGGACCGGGAGGCCTCGGCCAAGGTGCTGAACCAGCTGTCGGAGAGCGAGCTCGAAGAGGTGGTGGCCGAGATCGCCCGGGCCGGTGACGTGCCGGCCGAGGTGTCGGCGGCCGTGCTGCGGGAGTTCGGCATCATGCAGGTCGCCGGTGACGCGATGGTCCGCGGCGGTCTGGAGCAGAGCCGGGCGCTGCTGCGGGCCGCGGTCGGCGACCAGCGCGCGGACGCCATCCTGGACCGGCTGTCGGGCACCATGTTCGACGTTCCGTTCAAGTTCCTGCAGAACGCCGACGCCCGGCAGCTGCTGAACTTCATCTCCGACGAGCACCCGCAGACGATTGCCCTGGTGCTGGCGCATGTTCCGGCGCCGCTGGCCTCGAAGGTGCTGGCCGGGCTGGGCAGCGACCTGCAGGCCGACGTGGCACACCGGATCGCCACCATGGATCAGACCACGCCGGACATCATTCACCAGATCGAGGCCAACCTGCAGCGCCGGATGGCCAACCTGCTGGTGCCCTCCGAGCTGGCCGCGGTCGGCGGTGTGCAGCCGCTGGTCGACATCATCAACCGGGCCGACCGCGGCACCGAGAAGCTGATCATGGAAGGCCTGGAGCGGCGCGATCCGGAGCTGGCCGAAGAGGTGCGCAGCCGGATGTTCATGTTCGAGGACCTGGTCAACCTCGAGGACCGCGCGGTCCAACTGGTGTTGCGCCAGGTCGAGACCGGCAACCTGGCCATCGCGCTCAAGGGCGTGGCACAGGTCGTGCACGCCAAGATCATGGCCAATATGTCCGAGCGGGCCGCCACCACCCTGGCCGAGGAGATCGAGCTGCTCGGCCCGGTGCGGGTGCAGAGCGTGGAGGAGGCCCAGACCGAGGTGGTCCGGGTGATCCGCGAACTGGAGGAGTCGGGCCAGATCATCGTGCGGCGCGGCGAAGAGGACGAGTTCGTTGCCTGACACCGCGGCCAGCCTGGCCTTCGACTTCACCAGCGATGCGGGGGTGCCGGACCGGCTGGTGGAGCAGGCCCGCGCCGAGGCTCGCGCGGTCGGCTATGCCCAGGGCTGGACGCACGGGTTGCGCAGTGCCGCCGATTCCCAGCTCGCCGAGCACGCCGCGGCAGCCGCCGAACGGGCCGCGCTGCTGGTCCGGCAGGAGCGGCAGGTCGCCTCGGTGCTGCGGGCGTTGGAACACGCCGCGACCGACCTGCGGCAGCGCACCCTGAGCATCACCGACGAGATCACCGACCAGATCCTGGCCGCCGCCGTGCAGTTGGCCGAGGCCCTGCTGGGCCGCGAGCTGCGCGATCCCGAGGTGGCGGCTCCGGCCGCCCTGGCCCGGGTGCTGCGGCTGACCCCGGCCGACGAGCCGGTCACCGTCTGGCTGAACCCGGCCGACCACCGCACCCTGACCGCGCCGGCCGGATCGGCACTGGTCGGCTCGGTCGAGGGCGCCACCGGTCGCGGCCTGACCTTCGAGGTCGACCCCGAGCTGCAGCCGGGCGAGGCCCGGGCCCGGTGCGGCAGCACCAGCATCGACGCCCGGCTGGCCGCCGGCGTGGACCGGCTGCGGGAGTACCTGTCTCGATGACCACGAACCTGATGGGCACCGGCCCGCTGACCTCGAACTCGCTCGTCGCCGAGCGCGCCCGGCACCGGCTGGCCGAACTGACCGAGCTGGCCGCTCCCAGGACCTACGGCTACGTCTCCCGGGTGGTCGGCCTGTCGATCACCGTCTCGGGCCTGACCGGCCGGATCGGCGACCTGCTCACCATCGGCGAGGGGCCGGCGTCGGTGCTGGCCGAGGTGGTGGCGGTCGATCAGCAGAACTGCACCTGCCTGCCGCTGGGATCGCTGGACGGCATCGGCAACGGCGACCGGGTCGCCGCGACCGGCGGCCCGCTGCGGGTCGGGGTCGGCGCCGGGCTGCGCGGCCGGGTGCTGGACGGCCTGGGGCAGCCGCTGGACGGCCTGCCGCTGCCGGCCGGGCTGGACCGGGTGTCGGTGGAGATGGCGCCGCCCGCGGCCCTGAGCCGGAGCCGGGTCGACCAGCAGCTTCCGTTGGGCGTCCGGGCGATCGACTCGCTGATCAGCGTCGGCCGGGGCCAGCGGGTCGGCATCTTCGCCGGCTCCGGCGTCGGCAAGTCCAGCCTGCTGTCGATGATCACCCGGGGCACCACCGCCCAGATCACCGTGGTCGCGCTGATCGGCGAGCGGGGCCGCGAGGTCCGCGAGTTCCTGGAGAACGACCTGGGCCCGGACGGCCTGCGCGACGCGGTAGTGGTGATCGCCACCTCCGACCAGCCGCCGATGGTCAGGCTGCGGGCCGCCTACACCGCGACCCGGATCGCCGAGTGGTTCCGCGACCAGGGCCAGGACGTCCTGTTGCTGATGGACAGCATCACCCGGCTGGCCACCGCCCAGCGCGAGATCGGCCTGTCCGCCGGCGAGCCGCCCGCCTCGCGTGGCTACCCGCCGTCGGTGTTCGCGCTGATGCCGCGGCTGCTCGAACGCGCCGGTGGCTCCGAGCGCGGTTCCATCACCGGGCTCTACACGGTGCTGGTCGAGGGCGAGGACCACAACGAGCCGGTCGCCGACACCGCCCGCTCGATCCTGGACGGCCACATCGTGCTGGACCGCCGGCTGGCGACCGCCGGGCACTTTCCCAGCATCGACGTGCTGGAATCGGTGTCGCGGGTGATGACCGCGGTGACCACGGACGAGCAGCGCGGACTGGCCCGCCGGGCCCGGCAGTTGCTGGCCGCCCGCCGCGACGTCCGCGAGCTGGTCGAGATCGGTGCCTACGTGGCCGGCACCAACCCGCGGGCCGACCAGGCCCTGGCGCTCTGGCCGCGGCTGGAAGCCTTTCTGCAGCAGGACATGGCCGAGCAGACCAGCGCCGAGTCGGCCTGGGCCGCGCTCGCCGAGATCGTCGGGGTGGCTGCCGCCGAACCCGCTCCGGCTGTGCCCGGAGGAGGCGCCCGATGAGCCACAACTGGATTCCGACCGTGCTGCGCGCCCGGCAGGCGCAGGAGGACCTGCTCGCCCAGGGGCTCGCGGTCGCCCGGCGCGACGCCGGCCGGGCCGCCGACCAGCATGCCGAGCAACTGGCCCGGGTCGATGCCCTGGTGGTGCCGGAGAGCCAGAGCGTGCCGGCCTTCCATGCCACCCTGGCGTCCCAGCAGGCCGCGGTGGCCACCCTGGCGGCGGCCCGCAACCGGATGCTGTTCGCCGAGCACCGGGTGGCCGGCACGATGGCCGAGCTGACCGCTGCCGCCCGGTCCCGCCGCACCGTGGAGAAACTGCAGGAACGCCACCTGGACGAGCAGGCCACCGCCGCCTCGGGCCTGGCGCAGCGCGAGCTCGACGAGGTCTCGATCGGCCGGCACGGCGCCCGGTTGCGGGAGGCTTCGCGATGACCGTCGAGCTGTCGGGTATCCAGTCGGTGCTGGCCCGGATCGCCCAGATCCAGGCGAGCAATCCCCTGAACCCGCCGACCCGGGCGGCCGCGCCGGTGCTGGCCCATCGGTCCACGGTGCCGGCCAGCAACTCGGCGGCACTGGCCAGCGGCAGGCCGGTCTCGATTGGAACGCCGGTCGCCGGTTCCGCCGTCCCCGGCAGCTCCGCGCCGGACTTCGCGAGCCTGCTGGCCACCGTCCAGCACGGCCAGCCAGACGGGGCCGCCGTCGTCGGTTCGGCCGAGAAGTACCTCGGAGTGCCCTACGTCTTCGGCGGCACCACCCCGTCCGGCCTGGACTGTTCGGGGCTGGTGCAGCGCGCCTACGGCGACCTCGGCATCGCACTGCCCCGGATTGCGGCCGACCAGGCACACGTCGGCACCGCGGTGCCCAGCCTGGCCCAGGCCCAGCCCGGCGACATCCTGGCCTTCGGCGAGCCCGCCCACCACGTGGCGCTCTACCTCGGCAACAACCTGATGATCGCCGCGCCGGAACCGGGCGACCGGGTCAAGATCCAGAGCGTCTACGAGACTCCGGCCAGCATCCGGCGGGTGGTGTCGTCGGGCAGCCCCGCCTCGACCGGCCTGGGCGGCCTCACCGGCATGGCTGGTGCTCCCGCTATGGGCGGGTTGGGTGCGACGCCTGCCGTGCCACCGGCGGTTGGCCTCGGCCAGTACACCGGCCTGTTCGCCCAGAACGAGGCGCGCTACCAGCTGCCACAGGGGCTGCTGGCGGCGGTCGCGCAGACTGAGTCCGGTGGCAACCCGGCCGCGGTCAGCCCGGCCGGCGCCCAGGGACTGATGCAGCTGATGCCCAGCACCGCCCAGGGGCTCGGGGTGGACCCGTGGCAGCCGGCCCAGGCCGTGCAGGGTGCGGCCCAGTTGCTGTCGAAGTACCTGCACAGCTACGGATCGGTTCCGCTGGCGCTGGCCGCATACAACGCCGGCCCCGGCGCGGTGGAGCAGTACGGCGGGGTTCCACCTTATGCCGAAACGCAGAAGTACGTCACCAAGATCACCGGACTGATGGCAGGGAGGGCGGCTTGATGGCACTGACGATCGCCACCGCGGCCAGCGGCGTCGCCCCGGCCGTGGCTGCCGAGCAGCCCGGGTCAGAGGGGTCGACCGGCTCGCAGACCTCGGACGCCTTTGCCGGCGTGCTGGCCGGCGTGGGGGAGTCCGGTGCCCGACCGGGACGGCAGGACCCGTCCGAGGACCGCCCCGGCGTACGGTCGCGCCCGGCCGGCCAGACCGGTACCGCTGCCGAGGCCGATGCCCGGACAGCGGCCGACCTGGCCGTGCTGGCCCTGCTGGCTCCGGCAATGCCGGTGCCGCCGATCGTGTCCGGTTACCCCGGTGCTGCCACGACCGCTGCCGATGACGCCAGCCAGGCCGGCAGTTCACTGGTCGATGCCCCGGCTGCCGGCACGCTGCCCGGCCCGGCGCCCCAGGCGGCCGATCCGGCCCGCCAGGCAGCCGCGCGCCGGCCCGACCAGGCGGTGGCGGCGCAGGCCGCCGCCTCGGCCGCCAAGATCGCCCGGCAGGACGAGCCGCCCGCCGCTCCGTCCGCCGGCCAGTTGCCCGCTCCGGCCGCCGGCGAATCAGCCGCTCGTCCCGGCCTGATCGGGGCAGCCGGCCATGACCAGTTCCCGGCCGTCGCCCAGGCGGCGCCCGCCGCCGCGTCGCCGGCCGGTATCGACTTCGCCCGGGCAGCGCGGGCCAACGGCAGCCAGCAGGTCGAGCTGCCCACCCCCGCGACACTCGGTGTTTCGCCCGCCGCCGACGCGCTTGCCCAGGCGTTCACCCCCGTCCAGACCGGCGATTCGGCACTGCCCCCGCTTCCCGGAACTCCGCCGGCCAAGCAGCCCGGACCGGCTGGCGCCGCGCTCGCGGCAGCCGGCACGCTGCCCGGCACCGCCGCGGCGGTGGCCGGCACGGTGGGTGCGGTCCGGGCAACGGCCGGCGTGCACCACCGCTCGGCGCACGGGCCGGCCGAGCCGGTCACCACCGAGCCGGTTACCACCGAGCCAATTCCCGCAGCCGGTGCCGCTCCCGCGGCCGCCGCCCCGATCCCCGCCGCCGGCCTCGA
>JAVEEO010000074.1 GCA_030840415.1 Pseudonocardiales bacterium
GAGTACCTGCAGTGCGCGCCGCGGGTGATCAGCAACGGCCCGAGGTACCTCAAGACCCTGGAAGCGCGGCGTGAGGAGTTGGCCGCTCAGTTCGGCGCGGCCAAGGTCGAGGAGCACCGACAGGCGATGGAGGACTACTTCGTCCGGGCGATCGGCCAGATCGGCTACGCGATCATCACCGTCCGTAAGCCCCTGAAGTGACCCGCCAGCACAGTTCCCGTCTGGAGGAAAGGACATCCATGACCGAGTCCACCGTACGAACGAGCGATCGCAGCCTGCTGGATGCGTTCATCAGCGCGCCGGCCGATCGCCAGGTGGCGCAGTTCCAACGGCTCACCGAGACGGTGTGGCGCGATGGCCAGCTCACCGACCGCGCCCCGGCGGCCGTCGCCGACCTGCGGGCGGCGCTCGACCAGGCGCCGGCAGCGCAGCGGGGGTACCTGCTGGTACTTCTGGGCCTGCTGGTCGAGGCGGAGTACCCCGAAACCGGCGGCGAGGTCTACACCGCGGTACGCGAGGGGATGGACCGGTACCTCGACCTGGCTCGTGGCCTGACCGGCGACGAGCCGTTGACGTACGCCGTGCTGTACCTGCTGGGGCACTTCCCCGCCGACCGCGACCGGATCCTGGCCGCGGTGACGGGGATCCGGCTGGCGCCCGACGACCGGACCCGGCTGGACCGGTGCCTGCGGGAGCTCGACTACGACGACCCGGACCTCGGCCGGGCCTGGCCCTCGCCGTGGGACTGGGGACTCACCGAGCAGGAGCGTGAGAACGACCGCCGGTGGATCGCCGGCCTCAGCCGCGAGCAGGTCACCCGGACCTGGCACGGGGACACCCGGGCGGTGTACGCGTACATGGGCGCCAAGGCGTACTGGGCGGCCCAGCAGGGCACGCCCGCGAGCACGGCTGTGAGCGACACCCGCCCGGCGGTCACGCCCAGCTCCCCGCAAGAGCTGCCACTTCAGGCCTACGCCCCGCACCTGGACGCGCTGCGCTGCCCACGCTGCGGCGGCGGCCTGCAGCCCGCCACGAACCAGTTCACCTGTCAGGCCTGTGGCTCCGGGTACGCGGTCTCGCGAGGGCTGCTGGACCTGTCCCAGCGGATACGGCCTGGTACTGCTCGCAGCGAAGACCATGAGGACGTCACGAAGGACGTGCTGCAGAACGCCGCGACGATCAGCGGGATCGGCTTCCACTACGAGAACGGGATCCGTCCGGCCTTCGTAAGGGTGATGGGCACCAACTGGGGCGACGCCGTGACCCTCGCCGACGAGGACGAGTACCTCACCGCGCACTCCGGCAGTCCGGACGGGACCGTACTCGACCTGGCCGCGGGCGCCGGCCGCTGGACCTCGGTGGTGGCCGAGGCGGTCGGTCCGCAGCAGGTGCTGGCGCTGGACCTCAGCGCGGAAATGCTGCTGGACCTGCGTACCCGGCTGCCGCAGACGCCGGCGGTGCGTGCCAGCGCCATGGAACTGCCGTTCGCCGATGCCAGCCTCGACGGCATCAACTGCTGGAACGCGTTGCAGGCCATGCCGGACCCGGAGCGGGTGATCGGCGAGATCGGCCGGTGCCTGCGCCCGGGCAGGTTACTGACCATGATGACGTTCGTCTGGGCGTCCGACCCGGTCTATCGCTACTTCCAGCGGTCCCACCACTTCCCGGCGTGGCCGGACGGGTTCCCGCTCTTCGAGCTGGCGGATGTCCAGGCGTGGCTGAAGGGTGCCGGCCTCGCGGTCCGTCACCAGGCCACCCCCGGAACGTTCCTGTTCATCACCGCGGAGCGCCGGGCCTGACCCAGCACCCTGCGCTCGCAAGCATCCCCTGCCCGGTCCAGCCGGCAGGGGATGTTTGGGTGAGCAGGCAATTTCTGCGCGCCCGACGGAAGTTACCGCTTGCAGCGGACAGTGGATCCGGCGACGCGGCAGGCTTCGGACCGGGTGCGGCCTGCTCGATCACCCGCTGTCGAGACGACCTCCGACGCGGGGTCTTCGACACCTATCGGGTTGCGACGCGGTCCTTGAGCTGCCTGGTCATGCCCTGCCGGCCGGGGCGCGGGAACAGCAGCGACACGCTCGCCCGGCGATCAGCCTTCGAAACACGCCAACGGGCCCCGGATCGCTCGGTGATCCTGCCATCCGAGGCCTACATCCGTGCCCGTTGCGTTTCGACTTTCCTACCCGTACGGCCGCGTCCGGGCCGGCTCAGCGCGGACCCGAACGGCGACCGCGGCGGCGGCCGGGCTCCGAGCAGCGCCGGAGGGCCGGCTCACCCGAGGCCCTTGGAGGGGAGCCAGGTCAGCTGGCAACCCGCTGGGCTGTGGCCAGGTGCAATGCGGCGGTCTCGTTGTTGTCCAGGTTGTTGTAGTAGCCCGGACGGGCCGAGAACACCAGGGTGGTGGGGTCTGGCGCGGGCGGCCCGGACTCCAGCGTTGCCGGCCAGTTCTCCAGCGCCGCCGGCACGTCGTGGCGGAATGCCACCGGATCGCTCTCGTACCAGTGGACGCCATCCCGGTCGACGTCGCGCCAGCCGGGCGGCACCTGGCCATCCGGCTCCACGTAGACCTGCCGCGAGCGGCTCTCGTACTCGTACAGCGACTTCGCGAAGTCCTGCCACTGCTCGGGAAAGAGGGGCACGACCTCCTCCAGCCACCACTGCCGGACCAGCTCGCGCAGCTCCGGCTGGCTGTGCAGGTCCCGCAGCGCCTGGGCGATCGCCGGCGACTCCGCCAGCAGCGGCAGCTTGGCGCAGAACGCGACGGCAGCCGGGTGCTCGGACCGCTCGATGTAGGCCTTGACACCTTGGATGCCCTGGGACTGGGTCATGCCGAGCAGGTCGAGCAGTGGCCGCCAGACATGCCGCAGGAACTGCTGCTCACCGAAGACCCTGGCGTAGAAGACGAACCGCTGCATCTCGATGTTCTCCGACAGCGTGGAGCTGCGGTTGGCCAGCACGTACTCGAAGTCGTCGTCCTCGCCGCGGATCGTGACGAACCCGTGCAGTTCCCGGTTCTGCGCGTAGTCGGTGTTGGGGAGCACCAGCATCGGGTAGACCGCGATCCGGGAGACCTTCTTGGCGAGCCGGTCGTAGCCGCTGAGGAACGACTCCACGGTCTCGCCCGGCGCTCCCCAGATCAGCTCGCCGTAGCACTCCAGGCCCTCTTCGTGGAGCGCGTCGACCATGCTCTCCCACTGGTTGACCTTCATGTTCTTGCGCTGCATGTTGGTCAGCGCCGCGTCGTCGAGCGTCTGCAGCGCCACCGTGAACAGGCTGTGCAGGTTGTGCTGCTTGAGCTCCCGCACGATCTTGAAGAACCGCGGCGACTTGTTCTTCGCCCAGCTGGTGATCAGCGCATCGGGGTAGCGATACTTCTCCTTCGTCTTGATCACCAGCTCGACGAATTCCTCGTCCGCCTCGAGCAATCCGAAGTTGGAGTCGCAGAGCACCAGCGAGGGCGCCTTGTAGAAGCCGAACATGTCCAGCTCGGCGGCCAGTCGCTCGGTGGAGAAGGACCGCATCTTCTGCCCGACCGCGCCGCCCCAGTAGCAGAACGAGCACTTGTACGGGCACCCGCGGTTGGTCTCCATCAGCGCCACGTCGTAGCGGAAGTTGCCGGCCGCGTCGACCATCGGAATGGCACCGGTCAGGAAGGGGGACGGCACCACGTCCAGGTCCTGAATCCGTTCGCGGTCGTCGGTGGTGTGGGGCGTGCCGTCCGGGCGCCGATAGGAGATTCCCTGTACGTGCACCGGATCGAATTCCTGATGCTC
>JAVEEO010000117.1 GCA_030840415.1 Pseudonocardiales bacterium
AAGCAGTTGGTCACCTAACGTGCTCAGTGTGCTGGTGGAGCGAGTGTGGAAGGCCGTCATCGTCGATGACGACCCCGACATCCGCGCGCTGATCGCGGAGTTGCTGCGGCAGTCCGGCTTCCAGATCACCGAGGCGGCCACCGGTTCCGAGGGCATCGCGGCCGTCCGCGAGGTACAGCCCGACGTGGTGACCCTGGACCTGAACCTGCCCGACCTCGACGGCATCGAGGTGTGCCGGCGGCTGCGCGAGATCACCGACGCCTACGTGGTGATGCTGACCGCCCGTCCGGACGAGATCGACCGGTTGATGGGGCTGGAGATCGGCGCCGACGACTACCTGACCAAACCGTTCAGCCCGCGCGAGCTGCGGGCCCGGATCGCGGCGATGCTGCGCCGGCCACGCTCGGCCGGTGGCTCGGTGGCCGAGTTGGCCGCACCGGCCGGGGCACTGCGCCACGGTGGCCTGGAGGTCGACGTGGCCGGCCGGCTGGCGGTGCTGGACGGGCTGGAGCTGGAGCTGACCCGCACCGAGTTCGACCTGCTGGCCACGCTGCTGTCCGGCCCGCGCCGGGTCTGGCCTCGCGACACGCTGCTGCGCACGGTGTGGGGCACCGAGTGGGTCAGCGACGGCCACCTGGTCGAGGTCCACATGGCGAACCTGCGCCGCAAGCTCGGCGACGACCCGCGCAGTGGCCGCTACATCCGGACGGTCCGCGGCGTGGGCTACCGCCTCGGGACCGGATGAGTTCGGCGCACCCGGTCACCGCAGCCGATCGCGAGCGGGACCGGATCGCCGTGCTGCGCGAGTACGGCATACCGGCCCGGCTGCCGATCCAGCTGCTCACCGGCGCCGACGAGGAGACCCTGGCCGGCTTCACCCAGGTCGCGGCCGAGCTGTGCGGCGTTCCACGCGCGGTGCTGAACCTGATCGACGACCGCTACCAGTACCAGCTCGCGGCCTACGGCTTCTCGCCGACGATCACCGACCGCGAGGACTCGATGTGCGACCTGCCGCTGCGCCTCGGCGAGCAGTTGGTGGTCGGCGATGCCCGGCAGGACCCGCGGCTGGCCTCGAACCGCTGGGTGACCGGCGAGCTGGGCAGCGTCCGGTTCTACGCCGCCAGTCCGCTGAAGTCGCCCGGCGGCCATCTGGTGGGCACCCTCTGCGCGTTCGACTCCGAACCCGGCAGCCTGACCGCCGGCCAGCGCAGCGCCCTGCGGACCCTGGCGGCCGGCGTGGTCGACGTGCTCGAGCTGCGCCGGCGCTCGGACCAGCTGCGCCAGACGGTGGCCGAACTGGCCCGTTCGCACCGGCAACTCGCCGCCTTCGCCAGCCAGCTGAGCCACGACCTCAAGACCCCGCTGACCGCCTCGCTGGGCTTCAGCGAGTTGCTGCAGGACCACCCGGCCGTCCAGCAGGACCCGACCGCGCTGGACTATGCCAACCGGTCGGTGTCGGGTGGCCGGCGGATGATGGCAGCCATCGACCAACTGCTCAGCTACGCCAGCGTGGGTGGCCCCCCGCGCCGCGAGCAGGTGCCGGTGGCCGGCCTGGTCGAGCAGGTGCTGGCCGAACTCGGACCGCTGGCCGATGGTGCCGAGGTTCGCTGCGACCCGGCCAGCGTGGTCGCGGACCCGGGTCAGCTGCGGGTGCTGCTCTACAACCTGATCGGCAACGCCGTCCAATACCGCAACCGCACCGACCGCTGCGAGGTCGCGGTGACCGTGGCGGCGACCAACTGGGGCCATGAGTTGCGGGTGGTCGACAACGGTCCGGGCATCCCGGTCGAACAGCGTCCGGCGGTGCTGCGGCCGCTGGTCCGGCTGGACTCCGAGAGCGAGGGAACCGGGATGGGGCTGTCCACCTGCGAGCGGATCGTCGCCGCGCACGGGGGAACGGTGTCGATCACCGACACCGCGGGGGGCGGTACCACCGTCTGCATCCGCCTGCCGCGCGCCTGAGCCGTCCACGCCCGGTGGCCGGCGCATTCCCCGCGAGCGTCAGGCCCGCGATTCGAGCAGCGACTCGACGTGTTCCAGCAGCACCGCCGGCGCGATCGGCTTGGTCAGGTAGTCGTCGGCACCGGCACGCAGCCCGGCGGCGCGGTCCTGTGCGCCGGCGTGCGCGCTGACCAGCAGGACCGCGGTCGCCGCGGTGCGTGGCTCCGCCTTCAGGGCCCGGCAGACCTCCAGGCCGGACAGCCCCGGCATCGAGACGTCGGAGATCACCAGGTCCGGCACCTGCTCGCCGGCCTGCTCCAGCGCCTGCCGGCCGGAGCTGGCCAGCCGCGGCTGGTAGCCGGCCCGGCGCAGGATGGCGGAGAACAGCGCCCGGATGTCCTCGTCGTCGTCGACGACCAGGACGACGCGGTCCCCGGCCGGGTGCTCGGTGCAGGCCATCGCGTTCCTCTACCGGCTCGCAGGGGTGGACGGAGGGGCTGATCCCGGGCGGACGGCACCGGGACCAGCCCGCTCGGACGGGCGGTTGCCGCGACCTCGGGCTCCTGGAACGCGCCTGGAGGGAAACGCCTTGGGAGCACCGCGTAGGTGTCGATTCTGCGTTAGGTACCGCTGGCCGGCATCAACGTTGGCCATCCAATTGCCTCAAGCCAGGCTCAAGACCGGTCCTTCGCTAGGGTGTGGGCATGAGCGAACAGCCCGGCACCACCAGCGATTCCGAGGACCGGAGCACCGAGGAGACCATCGGTGCCAGCACCCCCGGAGCGAGTGGCACCACCGAGAAGGATCCCAGCGACTGGGTGACCGGGGACGAGCTGATGACCGGGGCCCAGCGCAGCTACCTGGACACGCTGGCCCGCGAGGCCGGTGAGCAGTTGCCGGCCGACCTGACCAAGGCGGAGGCCTCCGGGCACATCGACCGGTTGCAGGCCCAGACCGGGCGGGGCACCGAGTCGTCCTGAGTAGGCGGCTGATACTGCCGTCCGAGTAGGCCGGCGGTAAGGCCGGTCCGCGTCAGGCGTCCGGACGCAGCGACTTCGAGGGCCGCTGTGCCGCCGCCCGGGCGATGAGCTCCGCTTCTGAGACCGCCAGCAGGTCTGCCGAGGTCTGGCCGTCCCGTGGCTTGGCCGCGACCGCGACCAGCGCCGGAATGCCCTGCTGGGTGAGTGCGGCACGCATCCGCACCGCGAGCGACTCGGCGTTGGCCCCGGGACAGTCGGCCAGCAGGATCGCCAGGCCCGACCTGCCCACCGCGCCGATCGCGTCGCAGCCGACCTGCATCCGAGCGACCAGGCTGACCGCTGCGGGGTCGGCGGAGTCGATGCGCATGATGGCCGAGACCGGGCAGGCGGCGACCACTTCGCGCGCCACCGTCAGCCAGGCGCCCTCGGTCATCGGACGGATCGTCGCCTCGTCGGCGACGTGCAGATCGGACTGCACCGCCCAGCGCTGGATCACGATCGCGGCCGGCAGTGACAGCCACGCGAGCGGAACTCCCAGATTGATCAACTGCACCTGCGCAATCGCCAGCGCGATGGTCAGTACTTCCAGCTTGTGGGTTTCGGCCTTGAGCAGCAGGCGCAGCCCCTCGTATTGGCCGGCCGTCACCATTGCCAGAGCCACCGCTGCTATTCCGACCAGCATGTAACCGACCGCGGCGAGTGCCAGTGGTAGTTGGTCGGGCAGGTCGAGTTCCATGCAGCTGTTCGCGGCGGTAGCGGCCAGAATTGCGCCCGCGGTGCTGTAGACGTAGCGATGTGGCGTGGCCTGGCCGGCAATGTTGCGGGCCGGCCATTCCGCTATTGCCGCGACCGCGATGACCGCGGCCGCGAGCGTCAGCGGAAGCAGCACCGCCGCGGCGAATGCCCAGGTGGCCAGCAGGTTCGGGCAGAGCGTCGGCAGTTTCTCCTGCCGCAACGCGCGCCGGGCACGTTCCCAGCTCACGGTAAAGCGTGAATAGACGATGCTCAGGGAGGCCAGCAACGCCGCGGTTCCCAGGTCGCCCTGCCCGACGGCGCCCGGGAAGGCGAATGCGGTGCAGGCCGCCGCGAGATCGACGATGAGGATGACGGCCACCGCAAACCGCGATGCGCGCCATAAGGACCACGCGGATACCGCTTTTACCATGTGCCTTCCCCCCGCAGCGCATGCCGACCGCAACGTGCGACCACCGGGGTGAGAACCTCAAGGGTCTTATCCGGAACGCGCCGTGGTGACAGACAGTACATAACGAACTTCATGCTGTCACGCGGCAAGGGATGGTGCATTTTCTCGCCATCGATCGCCTGGTGAAGCATGCTTCTCTTGACGAAGTATTCAACGCAAACATTTTGGTGCCCGCTACTCCGGCCGATGACTACAGGACGGGCTGCGTTGTGAGCCGCTCGTACCGACTATCACCATAATGCCTAACGCGCACTCCATATTGTCTATAAAACTCCGCGCTTCATATGGATATATAGACGCTCAGCTGGGCAGTCCTAACAGGCGCGGAGATGGCCGGCCAGCTAGCCTCGGCTTGCACCTAGGTATGGACAGACTCGGTCGGTTCGCTGTGTGAATACATCCACGCCAAGGGGGTGACAATGATGCGGAACTACGAATGGGTCTGAAGCGCGCCGACATCGTGCCCTGCTGACCGGCTCTGACAATTCGAGTTGTTCGGCCTCGGCATCGGGGGCCGGGTTTACCGCACGGGTAACCCGGCCCCGCTCCATTAAGGGCCGATTCGGTACCGGCGGGGCGCGAGCGGACGGCTCGCAGCCGGCCGCCGATCCTTTTCGGAAGAGGCAACAAACTCGAACAGTCGATCAACTTGCTATGGTGCTGGCCACGTAAGCGACAGGTGGGCTGTACGTCGCGGGGGAGGCATCGACCTGACGTCCTGATCGAGGGGGTCTGAATGGCCGAGAGCATCTGGCCGATCATCCATGCCGAGCGCCAGGCGCTCGCCGACGACCTGACCGGCCTGAGCCCGCGGCAATGGCAAACCCCATCGCTCTCGCGCGGCTGGAGCGTGCACGACGTGCTGGCGCACCTGGTGGCCGCGGCCAAGATGACGCCACTGCGGTTCTTCCCCGGTCTGGCCGGCGTGGGATTCGACTTCCACAAGTACATGGCGAAACTGGTGGCGGCCGAAGCGGCGGGCGGCCCGGAGGCGACCTTGGCAACCTTCCGGGCGGTGCGACTGCGCACCACCTCGCCACCGGCCCCGGCCAGCACCTGGCTGGGCGAGGCGCTGGTGCACGGCGAGGACATCCGCCGGCCGCTGGGCATCGCGCACAGCTATCCGCTGGCCGCGGTGACCCGGGTGATCGGCTACTACGCCAAGTTCACCCCGCTGCTCGGCGGCCGGCGGCGGATCGCCGGGCTGCGGCTGACGGCGACCGACACCGACTTCTCCCTCGGTGCTGGGCCGGTGGTGGCCGGGCCGGCGATCTCGCTGCTGATGGTCACCGCCGGCCGGCCGGCCTTCCTGGACGATCTGTCGGGCCCCGGGGTACGGGTGTTGCAGGCCCGCTGCTGATCCCCGGTCACCCCCGGATCCCACGCCGCATCCACGCCGCACCCACGCCGCGACCGCCCCGCCACCACTAATCTCGGCCCATGTCCAAGGACCGCCTGGAGGCCTTCAGCGATGGCGTCATCGCCATCCTGATCACGATCATGGTGCTGGAGCTGCGGGTTCCCGAGGAGACGACCTGGACCGCGCTGCGCGCCGAGTTGCCGGTCCTGCTGGCCTACGTCCTGAGCTTCGTCTACCTCGGCATCTACTGGAACAACCACCACCACATGCTGGCGGTGGTGGACCGGGTCTCCGGCGCGACCCTGTGGGCCAACCTGCACCTGCTGTTCTGGCTGTCGCTGGTGCCGTTCCTGACCGGCTGGATGAGCGAGAACGACTTTCCGCCGGTACCGACCGCCACCTACGGCATCGTGCTGCTGGCCGCGGCGCTGGCCTACTACATCCTCCAGCTCACGCTGTTGCGTGCCGGCGGGAACCGGTCACTGCTGGCCGCGGCGATCGGGCGCGATCTGAAGGGCAAGCTGTCCCCCCTGCTCTACTGCCTGGGGATCGGCCTGTCCTTCGTCAACCGCTGGCTCGGTGTGGCCCTCTACGTGGTGGTGGCTCTGGTGTGGTTGATTCCCGACCGCCGGGTGGAGCGGATCGTCGCCACCCGGCAGGAGGACGGCAGCTTCGGCGACGAGGGGTAGCGGTTGTCGTCACTGTCTGCAATCTTATAAAAACTGTGTGAGGATGTTCGGCATGACCGTTGCGGATCGTCGCCGGAGCGCGACCGGATCCGCTACCCAGGACCGGTCCGAGTCCGAGCGGCCGGCGTTCGTCGAACCGGCCCCGGTGTGCCAGACGCCGCTGGCCGGGCTGTGTTGCGGTGCCGGCCCCGGGCTTCGCCGCCGGTTCGAAGCCGACGAGCCCGACCCGCTGGGCGGGACGGCAATCCCCGGCGACGTGATCGCCGCGCTGCGCCGGACCCGGGGTGGCGGCCAGCCGCTGCCCGAACCGATGCGGCGGGCCGGTGGCGAGGCACTCGGCCTGGACCTGTCTCCGGTCCGGGTGCATACCGACCCGGAGGCGGCCCGGCTGGCGCGGTCGGTGCAGGCCAGCGCGTTCACCTACGGGCACGACATCTACTTCTCGGCCGGCGCGTACCGGCCCTCGGAGCCGGCCGGGCAGCAGCTGATCTCGCACGAGCTCGGTCATCTCGGCCAGTCCG
>JAVEEO010000124.1 GCA_030840415.1 Pseudonocardiales bacterium
CCGCGGAGTACCTGGTGGATTGTCTGCGACGCCTCTTGCCGGGGGAGGTGAGGCTGCCGTGACTGCCGACCGGACTGACCTTGATATGACTGAGCCGGTGCTGATTTGTGTGCTCGGCACCTTCCGGGTGATGAAGGCGGGCGCCGATGTGCCGGTGCGCAGCGGCGGCAAGACCGCGATCCTGCTCTCCAGCCTCGCGCTACGGGACCAGTACCGCGCTTCCCGTGAATCCCTGTTGGAGACCTTATGGCCGGAGACCGAGGCCACGCGATCTGCGCATTCCCTGAATAGCCTGATCCACGCGTTGCGGCACACGTTCGGCGATGTGCTGGCGGGCGCGTCACCGGTCATCTACAGCGCTGGCGGCTACGAGTTGAACGTGAGCGCTGGAGTAGGGGTAGACGTATCCCACTTCGATGCTCTCGCAGGGGTGGCCGAGCGGCAGCTGCGCGCCGGGGACAACGATGCTGCAGTCCGCTCGTGGCGTCGCGCTGTCGCTCTGTACCACGGCGAGATCTGTGTGGCCGACGACATGTGGGCTGTCGTGCAGCGCGAGCGGGTCCGAGCTCGGTATCTGTCGTTGCTGGGCCGGTTAGCTGATCAGTACTTTCGCGAGCGCGATTACCGTGCGGCATTGGATCATGCGCTCCGGTTGCTGTCACATGATCCCTGCCGCGAAGACGCTCACCGCCTGGTAATGCGCTGCCATGTCCGGCTCGGTGAGCGGGCCCAGGCGTTGCGCCAGTACCGGGTCTGCCAGCAGATTCTCGCCGCCGAGTTCGAAGCGCGCCCGGAGCCGCTCACCGATGCCCTCTTCGATCGGGTGCGCCTTGACCCGTCCGAGGTCTGATCCCGACCTGACTCGAACCTGATCGCAATCTGCCTGATGAATGAGGCACGTCCTGAGGGACGCCTGATCGCAGAACGATAGGACTGAACCACGTCGAGCCTATCGAGGAGCCGGTGTCCGAACCATGCACTGGGCGAAGCACTCGCGAATCGACGCGGCACGACCGTAGTCGTGCGGCTTGTGCTGGATGACCGAGGAACGTTGTCTTCATGGCGAGATTGTGGACTGGACGGGGGCGGGTACGCGCCCGGTTCGTGGCCTGGAGGCGTTGATGCCCGCCATTCGAGCATGGCTGGAGCGCGAAGGAGCAGCAGAGGAACTTCCGGTGATGCCACCGCCTCGCGCCCCATAACCCCGGACGCTGAAGGCCGCGGAGAGAGCGGGGGTAGGCACATGTGACAGGGGTGAAATGCGACGCCCATTCAACAATCTATGACGGACAACTATGGGAGTGATCCGCATGCGTCTGACCCAACTGATCCAACGACCGCCGCGCCACCCGAAGCCGCTCCTAACGGCCGGTGTCGCGGTGCTATGCGCAGCGTCCTTCACCCTGGGGCTGGCCACCTCTCAGGGAAACGCCCAACAAGTGCAGGCGGCCACAACCCCGGCAACGCCGCAGACTGCTACCACCGGATGCCCACAAGCTGACCCGAAGCTGTGGCCGTTCGGAGTCGTGTGCGGCCGCGACTTCAACGTGCCGTCGCCTCCGGAGTCGCCGAGCCTGGTGCCGACCATCACCACGAAGACGACGACCCGGATCTGGGGCACGGACCCATTCCAGCAGGCCGTCTCAGTCACCCAACACCTCTTCCCGGCCGCGCTGCCATCGACCGTGAACACCCCGACGACACCCGCCACCGCCGCGGACCGGTCGTGGGGCCTGACCCTGGTCACCCCAGATGACCCGCTGGTAGGGATCTCGGCAACGCCGTTGATCCACTTCCCCGACGCCGCGCCGATCCTGTTCGTGACCAAGGATGGCATCCCCAAGGTGACCCTTGACGAGATCAAGCGGATGGGGGTCACGGGCATCGTCCGGGCCAACAAGATCGACACGTTCCTGGTGGGAGCCGCGGCCAACCCCGCGGTCAAGGCCCAGCTCAGCGCCATCGGCATGAAGTTCGTCGAGGTGACCGGGAAGGACGTCTTCGAGCTCTCGAACAACGTCGACAAGCTCTATGGCAGAATCTCGAACCCCGACGAGGGCGTGCCGCAGATGGAGACCAGCGCGAGCACCGGCGGCAACGGCGCCGAGAACGTCCTGATCGGCTCGGCGGACGGCAAGGACTGGCAGTTCATCCTGCCGGCCACGCACTGGGCCTCGCACATGCCGTCGGGGCTGCTGTGGGTCCACCGGAACAGCATTCCCGCGGCGACCGTCGATGCGCTCAAGCGCCGGAACGGTCGCGCGCTGATCTACGTGTTCGGAGCGGCGCCCCAGGTCTCCGCGTCGGTCATCAAGCAGCTCAACCAGTACGGCAGCGTGACCCGAATCGACGCCGACGACGCGGTCGCCTTCAACACCCCGCCCACCAGCACCCCAGAGAACACGGCCCTCGCGTTCTCCAAGATGTGGGACCCGACGGGCATGGTGGGCTGGAACATCGTCGGACCCGGCCACGGCTTCACCTTGGTGAACATCAACAACTGGCAGGGCGCGGTCGTCTCCGCTCCCCTGTCCCATCTGGGCTTCCACGCACCACTGTTGTTGACGGACAGCTCCACGACGCTTCCGTCGTTCCTCGAGGGCTACTTCACATCGGTGGCGCCGACCTTCCTGACCACCCCGGCCGACGGGCCCTACAACATGACCTTCCTGGTCGGCGACTGGAAGAGCCTTTCCTGGCCGCTCCAAGCCCACATCGACAACATTTCGGAGATGGCGAACCGGCGCGTCTGGATCCAGACCACCGGCGGTCGCTACAGCGACTCCGGTCAACCGTAGGCTCCGCAGTTCGCTGACGTGCCCGGACGGTGCACCCCGTCCGGAAACGCAAAGGCCGCGCCGATTCACCAGTCGCCGAAACCGCGCTCGGCCCGTTCGTAGAGCGGGCCGAGCGCGTGCTTGCGGGGGTGGGCGGTGAGGACGTGGGCTCAGTGGTGGCTAATCAGCGCCGAGGACCTGAAAGCTCTGGCTGACGAAGACGTGGTGCGGCCAGTTGACGCCGATGTTATGGACTTCATACTCGCCGTTGCTTAGTTGGACAACACGGTCAACGACGCCTCCCGGGTAGGCGGCCAGCGCGGCTTCGGTCGCCTTGTTCGCTGTCGTTCCGCTGACGATCGTCCCCGACCCCTCGGTGTAGTTCGTCGGGACCTGCCCGACCTGCTTAGACGTGGTCGGCGCACCTTGCTGGAACGGGATCACCCCTGCCGCCGAGGAGGCCGCAGTTCCGCCGCTGCCAGTCGATTGCACGGTGACCTGGGTCGCGGTGATGGTAGTTCCGTTGGTCGTGCCCAGTACCAGGACCGGTTCGCCTGTCGTGATCGAGCTCGCCGCGGTCGAGCTCGTTCCGTTCTGGTAGGTGGTGGAGGACGCCTCGTTGACGGTCACCTTCTGGCCCGTTGCTGTCGTCAGGGTGAAGCCCGACGTGGACATGCTGGCGACCGTGCCGGATGCTCCTCCTGCGGCTGGTCCAGACCGAGCGTTGGAACCGCCGCCGCCGAATCCCGGACGGCCGGCGGCGCCGTTGCCGGGCGCCGGGTTTCCTGCTGCCGCCGAGGTGGGCGTGGTAGACGTGCTCGACGTGCCCAGAGCGATGGACAGTGCGATCACCGCACACGTCAGCGCAGCGGCCGCGATCCACGTTATCTTCTTCGACAGCAACCGCCGCAGCCTCGGCCAGCGTGCCTGGTTGGCCATGGTCACCGCCTCCGACTTGTCTGGCGAAGCCGTGGGCGGGGGAGGCGGCGCCGCGCCGGGGCCGGCCGGACTTCCAGGCATCGACGGCCCATACATCGCGCTAGACACCGGGCGAGCGGCAAGGGTCTCGTGCGGGCCTGTTGGCTCGTAATCGTTCATGATGGTGCTCCTTTGACTCAGACAACTACCGAAGCCTGGCCGCCGTTTCTTGGAGGTCCCTGAAGGCTGCCTGTGATTCGAGCGTGAGTGCTCAGAACCCTCCTGCCGCTACATGGCACTGCCCGCCTTCGGCACGCGTGGGTGAAGTGCGAGGCCGACGGCCTCGAACACCCCACTGCGACGCCGGGGGTCCGTCGGCGTCCGCACAGACAGCTTCCGCGCGGACTACTCGAGAACCGACGCCCGGCCGATCCGGGTACACCCGGATCGGCCCACGCTGTTTCCCAGGCGAGCTGCGGCACCTACGCAGACACCGCCAGCAGGGCGCGAGGCGGCAGGCGCAGAGTGCTCGCGGCCCTACTAAAAGCTAGCCGGAGAACGCCCGCTTGTAATAGACGTAACCATTCAGTGCGGTCAGGATCGCAAATATGTCACCGAATACCACCGAGAGAAAGACGGCGCTGACGGTCTGCCAGCCGGTTATGTCCTGGCTCGAGCCGCTCTGAGGGCTGCCAAACGGAGAGTATTGCCGGTAATTGGGACGGTAGGTGTTGTCCAAATAACTCAACAGCATGGTCCCAGTCCGGGCGCTGGCGGCCATGGTCGGCGTGTCGGTGGTGTTGCCGCCTTGCGCCGCCACGGGTTCCATGAACTCCCGCCGTTGTATGAAGAGCTAATCCAGACTTGGTTGTCCTCACCTCGGGCCACGGTGACTTCGTTGTCAGCCTGATCAGGCCACGAGAGCGATGTTGCGCGCATAGATCTCGACTTCGGCGCCGCCGAGTCCACGAAGCAGCAAGGAGTAGGAGACGGTGTCACAGTCGAAGCTCGCCGGGTGCAGCCTGTCCCCGCGTACGCGACGGTTGAGCAGATCGACCGTACGGCGGCTGATGCCGCGTAGTGCAAGACGGCGACCGTCGGACAGCTCGAGCGCGATACCGTTCGGCGCTGAGGAAACCACTACGACATGCCCCGCACGGCCTGCCAGGTAGTGGGCAAGGTCCTTTTCCAGGCGGCGACGCTCCTCCCGCGCGACCGCTTCCAGGTGCACGTCGAGCTCGCCGAACTCTTGCATCCCGAGCACCTGTGCCACGGGGTTGAGTGCCGCGTGTCGCGTCTGCCGGTATCTTGCGGAGGCCGCGACGATGGCGGCGACTGCCATTGCGACGCATAGGATAGCGGGCATTCTAAATGCCTCCTTTGAGATGGTGTTCGCTTACCTGCCTGGCTTGGACTGGACGGATGGCGGCCGGTGCCTGACCACCACCTGGCGGTCATGCGCTCGCCAGTACTTGCTCGCGCTCAAGCCTGGTGCGATATCTCGGCAATGTCGCCAGTGCGAGCGGTCATCGGTGGATCGGGCTGGTGCTACCGCGGGGATACCTGTTAACCGGTATCGCCTGGAATCAAGCTTCGGCGCCGACCTTGGCTAGGAGGCGATGGCGATGTGCTCGGAGACAGGTCAGCGAGCCGGCCCGGCTGGCGTCGGGCACCACAGTGGCTTACCGGAGCGTTCCCCGGGCGCTTCCGGCGATCGCATGTGGTTCCCGCTGGCAGGTACCCACAACGGTCGCTGACCAGGAAGACCAAACGGCGCTCAGATCGCAAGATTGAAGGTGCGCGTTCGCGCCTGACCTGGAGGTGAAGATGGCTGACGCCGGTGCGGCTTTGTCGGACAAGTTCCTGCTACAACGAGTCCAGCCCGCGATGACCGGGTTGATCGACGGATCGCTGTCGACGCTAGCTCCCATCTTCGCCGTTGCGCTCGCGACGCACCAACCGCACTATGCGTTCTTCGCGGGGCTAGCCACGGCCATCGGGGCAGGCGTAAGCATGGCGTTCTCGGAGGGTCTGTCCGACACCGGGGATCTGACCGGTCGTGGCAATCCCTACCGACGTGGCTTGATCACGGGATTCGGCACTTTCTTCGGCGGGTTCCTACATACGCTGCCGTTTCTCATCCCGCAGTACCGGGCTGCGCTACTGGTCGCGGCCGTGACTGTCGCCCTGGAGCTCCTGACGCTTGCGTCGATTCGCTGGCGCCTGTTCCACGCTGGCTTCCTCAGCTCGTTTGCCTCGGTCACGGTGGGTGGAGCGATCATTGCCGGCGTCAGCACACTCCTCGGGGTCGCGGCTGGTTGACCGGTCACCAGTTCAGTGGAACCTCGGTAAGGCGCTGGCGCTGGGCGCATGTGGAAGGCCGGGCGTTCTACGCCGGCAAGCAAATTATCACCGATCCACCTCGGGTGGTGTACTGGCCTGGCGGATCACGCCGAGCGCGCGGAATCAATCGTTCAGGCCCCGTTGACGGAGGCGGTGCGGGCCCAATACTTGAAGCTGCGTGTGACTGCGGTGGCCGTCATCCGTTGGCAAGCTCCGCAGTCAGCTCGTGGTGGCTGCCCATGTCAGCGGCCTCCTTCACGCCGTCGACCTGGCTTGCCGCTGCTTAGCAGCCGGTCACGATCCGTTCGCCGAAATCCATGCGAGCAATGTCAGAAGGGATGAGGCGGGCACGATCGCCCGGAATTCCTGGCCGTCACGGGCACCCTTTGCAATGACGTTTCCGAGACCGTCGACCTGTACTCGGAAGCCTGATGCCCGCACGATCTCGGCCGCTTGCGTCACGCTCATGATCTTGCCTTTTCTGCCAGTGACTGGCTTGCTAAGAGAGATGTCTGATGACGGGCGACACCGCTGGCCATCAAAGCTGCGCTTGCGGCTCTGAGGATGTCTTGCATCAGGGGTCGGTGTTTGCGCACGAGAACAGCGTCGCGTAATGCGCCTGCCACCGCATCACCGCCAGCGGTTGTCACGACTGCTTGCTGATGGGAGGCCCCGTATTCCCGTTGGCGGTAATGCGACCTGGGTGTCCGTGCTCCTGCTCGATGCCGCACCCAACGCCGTCGATCTCACCGGATGGACGATCGCAGATCGAATGGTGCGCGCCTGCCCGCTGCCAACTGAACAGCTCGCGGCCGGCGCCGTCCTGCAGGCACCCATTACCGCCCCGACACGGCTTGAAAACCAGGGTGGCTCCATCAGACTCCTCGTTGCGACCGGCCTCAAACTTGACGGGGTCACATACACCGAGGATCAGGCCAGGCGTGAGGGTTGGATGATCGCCTGAGATAGGCACCCAACCGGGCATCAGGCGATGTCTATCGTCGAGGGGCGATTACCGCCGGAAGGCACCGGATTCTGATGCGCGGCCAGGCGAACGCGATCAGCGAGTTCCGGGAACCGTTGCCCAGCGCAGCGTCATGGGTCAGCTACGCTGACCCATGACCCGCTGCACCTTCGATGAGGAGGTCGGTGAGGACGGAGAACCATAAGCCACCGACGTATTCGCGGGTGCGATCGTCAGTGATCGGCTCGAACCTTGTCGGCTGACCGCCGAGCATCTTCCCAGGCATGGTGAATTGCGTCATACTCACGAGACGTTGACGTTTAAGGGCATTCGGGGGAAGCCATGAAACAGCGCGGGTCTGAGATCCTGAAGGAGCAGTACTCGTCCGGGGGCTTCACGCTCGATGACAGCATGATCGACGAGTTGGCCAAAGTCCTCGACGCCTTCGAACTTCGTGATGTCTTCATCAAAGGCACCCCGAAGCCGGACTACCTACGCCTCACCGTCGATGTCGACGACAACGACCGCTGTGGGACCATCGTCAAGGGGGTCGCTGGAATCCTTGGAAAGCGGGGGAGCACGGGTATCCCAGGCGTGGTCAGGGTCTTCCCGAAGGGGATCCCCTGGCCGGAAGCTTTCACCGTGCAGTTGGATATCGGCACACGTTGACACCAGACCCTCATGGGTCTCACCGGCGCAAGCGCGATCCTTCAGGTTCACCCCTCGCGGCGGTGCAACCTGCGGTGCCATCACTGTTACTCGTCGTCCGGTCCGTGGGTGGCGGACACGACCGACCTCGACGTTCTGCTACGCACGGTGAGCCAGGCTCGCAAGCTGGGTTACGAGGTGCTGGCCGTTTCCGGCGGCGAACCGCTCCTCTTCCGGGACTTGTCCCCCTTGCTGGGGCACGCGCACCAGTTGGGCATGCGCACAGCAGTGACCACCAACGGGCTGCTACTCACCGAAAAGCGGCTCTCCAAGCTCATGGGCCTCGTTGACGTCCTGGCCATCTCGCTCGACGGCCACCCAGAGACGCACGATTGGATGCGGGGTGATCGACGGGCGTTCGCCCGGATGTTCGCGCGCCTGCCCGCGGTGCGTGACTCGGGTATCACTTTCGCCTTCATCACGACGCTCACGATGCTCAATGCCCACGAGCTCGAGTTCGTGTTCGAGCTGGCAACTGAGTACAACGCTGCTCTCGTGCAAGTCCACCCGCTCGAGCCCGACGGCGCCGGAGCCAACCTCGTGGCCTCGGTACCGGACTCGACCGAACTCGGCTTCGCGTTCTTCGAGGCGACGCGACTGAGCGTCGTTCACGGCATCCCGGTCCAGATTGACGTTGTCACCCAGAAGGATCTGCGGTCCGCTCCCGAGCGCTTCCTCATCGCCCCGCCGGATCCGCGAGCCTCGTTGGCTAGTTGGCTGACCCCGTTGGTCCTCGAAACCGATGGGACCGTGGTCCCGCTTTCGTATGGTTTCGGGCGCGGCTACGCGCTCGGGAATGTGCGGGAGGCCCCGCTCCGCGCCCTAGCCGAGCGGTGGGACTCCGAACCGTTGCGACGCCAGGCGCTCATCCTCTACGAGGAACTCGTACGCGACGACGTCAAGCTGACCAACTGGTACGAGCGGATGATGCGTCGCTCGATAGCGACGCCGGTAGACATCGCGGCTGTGTAGCGCCTCTGGATCGGTAAGAGCGGCGACTGTCGTGGCACGGGCGGTGAGGGCGGCCGACCGCACGGGGGAGCGGCCGGCCGCCAGCGGATATGTTAACCCGCGCGGTCGTCGAAGGCTTACGGGCCCATCCCGTAGCTGGCATTCAAGGCTCGTGGAGTAGGCCAGCACCGCGCGTACAGTACGTCTGTCATGGTTTCACCCGGTATCGCGCCGAGAGGGTTACCCAGCCAGCCATGCCCACCGCACCTGTGCCGTTCGAGTTCGAACCCACCGGCACCGAGCCGGTGGACTTTCCGTTCGGGCCGCCCGTGACGATCGAACTCGACCCGGCATTCGCCGCGCTCCGGGAGCGGCAACCGGTCGTCAGGATCCGGCTGCCGTTCGGCGGTGAGGGCTGGATGGTCCTGCGGTACGCCGACAACGTCGCACTGCTCGGCGACCGCCGGTTCACCCGCGCCGAAGCAGTCGGTGAGGACGTGCCGCGCACCACCGTGATCCCGCCGGGCGGGTCCGCCCTGACCCTGCTCGACCCGCCCGAACACGGTCGGCTGCGCGGCTACGCCGTCCGCGCGCTGGGCTCGCGGCGGGTGCTGGAACTCGGCCCGCGGATCGCCGAGATCGCCGACGAGCTGATCGCCGACCTGTTGCGCGGCGGCCCGCCGGCCGACCTGGTCAGCGGCTTCGCGCTGGCGCTGCCCATGCGGGTGATCTGCGAGCTGCTCGGAGTTCCCTACGCCGATCGCGAACGATTCTCCGCGGCGGCCGCGGTGTTCCTGTCCTCGACGGCGCACAGCCGGGAGCAGGTGGAGCGCGCGGTGGATGACATGTCCGACTACCTCTGGGACCTGATCGAGCGACGCCGCGGGCAGCCCGAAGAGCCGGACCTGATCAGCGTCCTGGTACAGGCGCAGGAGGACGGCGATCGGCTCGACGACGACGAGTTGCTGACGCTGTGCGCCACCCTGCTGTCGGCCGGCTTCGAGAATGTCGCCAACGCGATCGGCAGCTACACCTACTTGCTTATGTCACGGCCGGACCTGGCCACCGAGCTGCGGCAGAGGCCTGACCTGGTTCCCGCTGCGATCGAGGAGTTCCTGCGTCTGGTGCCCCCGACTGTGGGTGTCACCCATGCCCGGATCGCGACCGAGGACCTCGACATCGCCGGCACGGCCATCCGGCGCGGCGAGGCGGTCTTCGCGTCGTTGCCGGCGGCCAACCGGGACCCGGCGGTGTTCGAGCACCCGGACGAAGTGCGCCTGGATCGAACCGGGCCCCGGCACCTCGGCTTCGGCCACGGCCCGCACCACTGCATCGGCGCGGCATTGGCCCGATCCGAACTGACGATTGCCCTTCGTGCCCTGCTCACCGCGCTGCCCGGCCTGCGGTTGGACCCGGACCGGCCGGTCGTTTGGCGGGCCGGCCTGACCCTGCGCGGCCCCGCCGTTCTGCCGGTCTGCTGGTAGCGATGTCGCTGCTGCGCGACAACGGCGCCTTCCGCTCGCTCTGGTCGGCGAACGTGGCCAGCCAGTTCGGGGTGCGAGTCGGCGGCCTGGTCGTACCGCTGGTGGCCATCGGCACCCTGCACGCGTCACCGTTCGCGATCGGTGCACTGACCGCGGTGCAATACGTCGGCCTGCTGCTCATCGGACTCCCGGCCGGAGTATGGGTCGATCGGATGCCGCGCCGGCCGATCCTGTTCGCAGCCGATACGGTCCGCGCCGTCCTGTTCGGCAGCGTCGCGGCCATGGGCCTGCTCGGCTGGCTCAGCTATCCGCAACTGCTTGCCGTCGTCCTGTTCGGCGGGTTCGCGACCGTCTTCTTCGACGTTGCGCAACTGTCGCTGCTGCCCGGCCTGGTGGGCCCGCAGGACCTGATCGAGGGCAATGCCCGGATCCAGGCCGCGCAGTCGGTCGCGCTCATCGCGGGCCCCGCGATCGGTGGCGTGCTGGTGTCCGCCGTCGGGACGTCCGGCGCGGTGTGGGTCACCGCGGCGGGATTCGCGTTGTCCGGCCTGCAGATCGTGCGCATCCGCACCGTCGAGCCGCCGTCCGGGCGAGCGGCCGCGACCTCGTTGCCACGGCAGATCGCCGAAGGACTGCGGCTCGTCTTCTCCCAACCCGTGCTTCGCGGGATCGCCCTGTGCACGGCATGGAGCAACCTCTTCCAGTCCATGTTCATCAGCCTGAACCTGCTGCTGTTGACCAGGATCGTCGGCCTGTCCGGCGCTGTCGTCGGCCTGCTGATCGCCTGCTCGGGCATCGGCGCGGTGCTCGGCGCCCTGGCCGGCCATCGCGTTGCCCGGCGGATCGGGCGGGCCCGCACGGCGTGGCTGGCGCTGGTGCTCACCCAACCGTTGATGTTGCTGGTGCCCGTCACGGGGCCGGGTTGGCGGTGCGCCTTCTTCGCGGTCGGAACGGGTGCGTGCAGCTTCGGCGGGACGATCTACAACATCGCCCAGGTCACGCTGCGCCAGTTGATGTGCCCGCCTGAGCTGCTCGGGCGGATGAACGCGTCCAACCGGGTCGTGGTGTTCTCGACCCTGCCGGTGGGAAGCCTGGTAGCGGGGGTGCTCGCCGGATCCATCGGCGTGCGCGCGACCCTCTGGATCGCAGCCGTCGGTGTCTCGCTATCCAGCGGCTGGCTGCTGGCCTCGCCGCTGCGTCACACCCGGGACGGCCCCGGCCTGCCGCCGCCGGGCCAGCCGGCGGTGTCCGCTGCCCGGTAGTCCGGCCGGCGGCGCGAGATCATTGACCGGTCCGAGCGTGACGGCTAAATTCAAAGCGCTCGTACCCTTACAAATCGGCTTACGCCAGGTGGGGTCGTCCGCTTGCTTGCCTGTCCCGTCGGAGGGAGGTTTCCCCATGGTTCCCAGCGCCCCCAGCCACAACGTGAACGCAACGTTCAAGGTTCGTCGCCCGACCACGAAGCCCAGCTGAACCGGTCGGTGAGCCCGGGCCCGTGCCGGGGCTCACCACTGGGTCCTTCACTACCCCGCAAGCGATGCGGCTGCCCGTTGTGCGCGCTCCAACTCGGCCAGCATCAGCTCCTCGCCGGAGAGCAACAGGCAGGTCCCGATCGGCGTGGTGGCAAGGTCGAGATCGTCGATCCGGTGGAACTCGGCCGCCATTCCCGGATGGGGCGTGGTGTCCAGCGGGTAGCCGTAGTAGACGGCCGGCAGCTCGTCCGCCCGCTCCGCGCGCCTGGCCTTCTCGGCGGGGGCTGCGCTCGCCAGCGCCCTCTCGATGCCGTCCCAGTGCGCGCCGAGGTCCACCCAGGACCGCGTTTTGGCAATCAGATTCAGCAGTTCCGGGGTTCGCCGCTGCTCCATGGTCTCGGCGACGATCCGGTGCGCGAGCGCCTGATCGAGCCGCTGGTCGAGTCGGCGGCTGAGCACCAGGAAGTCCAGCAGGTCCTTGACGGAAAACTTCCGCTGGAACCGCTCCTCGGCGACGGTGTGCAGTTCGCGAATGTCCTCGTCGTCGGACATCGCGGTGCGGATCGGAGCACCGACCGGGACGTCGCCGCAGAACGCGCAGGTCGCGATGTCGGCGCCGAGCGGCTTGTCCAGCAGCGGTTCTTCCGCCGGCCACTTCATCGCGATGACGAAGTGCTGCTCGGACGGGGTTCGGAGCACGCTGACGCTCTGCGCTATCGCCCCGTAGCTGTCGCGCAGGTCTATCACTGTGCGCCACAGCATCTGCTCGTCCTCGGCAATCAGGTCGACGTCGCCGGAGTTCCGGATCAGCCAGGGCGGCATGTGGCGAGCAATCCGCTCACCCTTGATGACCGTCACACCGGTGCGATCGCGGACCTGGGCGCCGACCCCGTGCAGCGTCGCCACCCGGCGCCGCACCCGCTCGAGGTACTCCTGCGCCCCGACCGTGATGGGGATGTCGCGGGCCACGACCGTCGACAGCCAACTGGCCAGCACCCCCTTGCGGTTGGCCGTCGCGGCAACCTGCCACAGCGGTGCATCCGGCGGACTGCCCAGCAACTGCTCGATGATGTCGAACTCCATGACCACCCTTGGCTGGTTGCGTTCGGTATGGCCGGGGCTCGGTTCGCCTACCGGCCGCTGCGGGATAGCGCCGATCGGGGTCATAGTGCCCTACGGCCAGGCCGGCGACGAGTCGGTGGGCGGACTCGCACCAGGCGCGACCGGTGCCAGCCCAAGCCTCGTCGACCGGGTCGACTTCGAGGTTGCCGGCTTGGGACCGGGCGCGCTGGGCCGTCCCGGCCGGTGTGATCGCGGCTGCGCACCCGCGCCCGGTAGCCCGGAGACCGGTCGTCGCGGACCGTGGTCGGGCATTCTCAGACGTACTGGGTTGATGCTAGGTTGGACAGGTTTTTATAGGTTTGTGCCACGTAGGAAGTACCGCTGCAATTCGGGTTAGCTGGAGCTTTCGTGTCTTGGAACCGACGTCGGTGAGTGCCGGGCGTGTGGCCGCCGTGCTCGGCGGCCGGCGGCAGGTGTTGCCCTGCGCCACAATGGTGGGTCGCCCGTACGGCGCGGTGAGGTACTGAGTCGATGACCGAACTCAGCCCGGCCGCCGTGGCCGAGCCGGAGCTGGAGCGCGCCGACTGGCGTTGGTTCCGGCTGCTGGTTGCCGGCAACGGCGCGTCCTCGTTCGGCAGCTATCTGAACATGGTGGCGCTGCAACTGTTCGTCTACCAGACGACCGGCAGCGCGGTGGCCATCGGCCTGTTCCTGGTGTTGCGGATGGCCACCGGCTTCGTCGCGGGCATGGCCGGCGGGGCGGTGATCGTCCGGCTGCCGCGGCGCGCGGTGATGATCAGCTGCGACCTCGTGCTGGCATCGGTGCTCCTGGTGTTCGCCCTGTCACCGAACCACCTCCGGCTGGCGCTGCTGCCGGTAGTTGCGGTCGCGGGCGGAGCGCTGAGCACCACCAGCCAACTGCTGCTGCGCGCCACGGTGCCGGACTTCGTCGGTGGCGAGCACCGGATGCGCGCCAACGGGCTGCTGGTGACCGGTCGCGCGGTGGCGATGGCGCTGGGCTTCGCCACCGGTGGACTGCTGGTGTCCTGGGTCGGGTACACGTCGGCGTTCCTGGTCAACGCCGCCACCTTCGGCATCTCCGCGCTGGTGCTGGCCACCGTTCGGCTGCGCTTCCCGGGCCGCGTGCAGGCCCCGCGCCAGGAGAGCAAGCCGGGTATCGCGGCGCGCGGCCGGCTCGTGCTGGCGGCCCTGGTCGCCGCCCCGTCGGTGCTGGCGATCGTGGTCGTGCGGTCCGTGGACACCTTCGGCTCGGCCTCGCACCAGATCGGCATCCCGATCTACGCCACCCAGCTGCAGCCGGGCAACCCGGCCAGCTTCGTCGGCAACTTCTGGGCCACCTGGGCGGTCGGGCTGTTCGCCGCCCACCAACTGGTGACCCGGGTCTACAAGGGTGGCCCCCGGCACGACGAGCGCGCGTTCGTGATCGGCACCGCCGTGATGTCGGCGGCCTTCATCGCCGCGTTCGGCGGCCTCGGCCAACCCTGGGTGCTGCTCGTGGCGCTGGTGGCCGGCCTCGCCGACGGGTTCACCGAGATCACCTACACCACCCGGGTGCAGGCCGAGCCGGAGCCGGCCCGCGGCCTGTTCTTCGGCCTGACCGCGATGGCCGAGAACGCGGGCCTGGGCATCGGCCTGCTGATCGCCTCGGGCCTGCTGGAGGTGTGGACGCCGCTGGAGGTGGCCGGGCTGATGCACGGCGTGGTCGTCGTGCTGGCCGTCGGCTACCTGATCCGGACCAGATACCGGGCAACCGGGCGATGACCCCGAACTGACAGGAGAAACCACCGTGTCGCAGACGCTGCTCGCCGCCCTGCTCGGCCACCCGCTGGTGGCCGACGCCGCGCTGCTGCCCGCGACCACCACCGACGGCCGCGCCGTGCGGGTCGGGTACCTGGTGCCCGCCCCCGGCGCGACCCCGGCCCGGGTGCGCCGGGTGGCGGCCGCGCTCGGCGCCGTCGGCGGCGACCCGCTGCTGGTCACCGTGGTCTCGGCCATCCCGCGCGACGGCGAGGGCAAGCCCGACGAGCGCGCGCTGCGGCAACTGCCGGTCCCGGCGTCGGTGACCACGCCGGTCGCGCTGCCCGTCCCCGAGACCGGTCGGCGGCACCTCGGCGAGTTCGTCGAGTTGCCGACGCCCTGGGTGGCCGGCCCGCCGGCCGCCCTGACCGAGCCCGGCACCGATCTCACCGGGCCGTCCTCGCTCACCGGCACCGCCGGCCCGCAGATCGCCGCGGACGACCCGGCGACCCTGGTCGAGGCGCTGCTGGCCACCGCCCGGCGTCATCCGGACCGTGGGGTGCACGTCGTCGAGCAGGGCACCACGCGAGTCCTGACCTACCCCCAGTTGCTGGAGCGGGCCGAACGCACCCTCGCCGGCCTGCGCGCGGCCGGCCTCGGCGTGGGCGATGCGGCGGTGCTGCACACGCCGTCGCTGGCCGAGCACGTCACCGGCCTGTGGGCATGCCTGCTCGGCGGCATCACCCCGGTGGCGGTGGCCCAGTCGGCCAGTTACACCGAGCGCACGCCGGTGCTGGACAAGCTGGAGCACGCCTGGCGGGACCTCGGCGAACCGGCCGTGCTCTCCGGCGGAGCGACCGTCGCCGGGCTGCGCGGGCACGCCCGGCGATCCGGCCTGACCTCACTGCGGGTGCTCGACCTCGCCGAGTGTGCCGCCACCGAGACCGCCGCCGAGATTCACCGGCCCGAGCCGGGCGCGGTGGCGATGCTGCAACTGTCGGCCGGCAGCACCGGCAGGTCCAAGGTCATCCAGATCACCCACCGCGGCCTGGTCCGCTACGCCCAGGCCGCCCGGCAGGTCAGCCGGATGGAGACCGGGGACGTGTTCGTGAACTGGCTGCCGCTCGACCACGTCGCCGGGCTGGTCATGTATCACCTGGGTCCGGTCGTGCTGGGTTGCGACAACGTCCAGGTGCCCACCGCCGACGTGCTCGCCGACCCGCTGCGCTGGCTGGACCTGCTGCACGCCTACCGCGCTCAGCACAGCTGGTCGCCCAACTTCGGCTTCGGCCTGGTCGCCGACGCACTCGCCGCCGCGCAAGCCCGCGACCGCGACGCCGACCCGGCTCGCACCTGGGACCTCACGCCGCTGCGGGCCCTGATCAACGCGGGGGAGCAGTGCACGGAGCCGGTGATGCGCCGGTTCATCGAGGCCACCGCTCGGTTCGGCGTCCGGCCGGACACCCTGCTGCTGGCCTGGGGGATGGCCGAGACCTGCACGGCCATCACCTACCAGGCCTACGGACCGGAGGCCGTGCAGCACGTCCGGCAGGCTGCCGAGGGCGGGGTCGAGCTGCTGGCCGAGCCCGCCGAGGGCAGCTCGACCTTCCTCAGCATGGGGGTGCCGGCTCCCGGCTCACAGTTCCGGATCGCCGCGCCCGATGGCACGACGGTGCTGCCGGAGCTGCGGATCGGCCGGTTGCAGGGCCGATCGGACCGGGTGACGCCGGGCTACCTGAACAACCCGGACGCCAACGCCGAGGCGTTTCCGGACGGTGAGTGGTTCGACACCGGTGACCTGGCGTTCGTGGTCGACGGGCGGGTGACGATCACCGGCCGGGCCAAGGAGATCATCATCATCAACGGCGTCCACCACTTCTGCCACGAGATCGAGGACGTGGTCGGCGCGCTGCCCGAGGTGGCGACCAGCTTCGCCGCCGCCTTCGGTGTGCCCACCCCGGACGGCGACGAGCGGCTGGCCGTGGTGTTCGTCCCCGCGGACGGGCTGACCGGCGCGGTCGTGGGCACCGTCCGGCGGAAGCTGGCCGAACGGTTCGGGCTGGCCTCGGTGCTGCTGGCAGCCGTGGACCGGGACGGCTTCGACAAGACCACCAGCGGCAAGATCCAGCGCACCGCCATGCGCGGCCGGCTGCTGCGCGGCGAACTGAACGACGGCCTGCGCGCGGTGGAGTTGGCCGAGGCCGGGTCCAATACCCTCCCCGACGCCCTGCACCGTCCGGTGTGGACGCCTCGATCGTTCTCCGCGACCCGGCAGCCGGGCCGGGTCCGGGTCTTCGGCGACGACGCGCTGGCCGCCGCGCTGGCCGCCGCGCTGGCCGGCGCGCCTGTCGGCGCGCCTGTCGCCGCGCAGCCGCTGCAGCCCGGCGACCTCGCCGCCGACCTGATCGTGGTGGCGCCGGCGGCCGACGAGGAGCAGGCCTCGACACCGGTTCTCGAGCTGGTGGCCGAGTTGGCCGCGGCCGGCTGGACCGGCGAGCTGGTCACGGTCGGCCACGGCGACCCCGCCACCGCCCTCACCGCGGCCATCGCCGCGACTGCCGGCGTGGAACTGCCCGGCCTGCGCAGCTGGCACCTGGAACTGCCCGCCGCCGGCAGCGCCGGCGACGAGGCGGCCCGCATCGCCGAGGCGCTGGGCTTGGTGCACAGCGAGTCGGTGATCGGCTGGCACGACCGCTGGGTGGTTCGCACGCTGGAGCCGGCCGAACCGGTGCCCGGGGCCGCCCCGGCCGTCGAGCCGGGAAGCTGCTGGCTGGTGACCGGTGGGCTGGGTGGCGTCGGCCGGGCGGTGCTGCCCGGCCTCGGCATCCGGATGCTGGTGGTCGGCCGTGGTCCGGCGCGGGACCTGGCCGAGCTGGGGCCGGACGCGCGCTACGACCGGGTCGACGTGGCCGATGCGGACGGCCTCGAGGCCGCGGTCGCGGAGGCGGAGGCGGCCTGGGGTGAGCCGCTGGCCGGCGTGCTGCACCTGGCGGGCGTCTACGAGTCGAGCGAGCTCACTGACACCACGCCCGATCGGTGGCGGGCGCAGACCCGCGCCAAGGTGGCCGGGTCGCAGGCCGTGGCGCAGGTGCTGCGCCGGCGTCCGGGAAGCAGGTTGGTCGCCTTCTCCTCCCTGCTGACCTGGTTCCCCGGCGTCGGCGCGGGCGGGTACGCCGCGGGCAACCGCTACCTCGAAGCCCTGGCCGAGCAGCTCGGCGCCGACCATCCGGTGCACACCCTGATCTGGGGCCTCTGGCGGTCGGTCGGCATGAACGCCGGCCACGACTACCGCGAGACGGCCGTCCGGGGCAAGCTGCTCAGTTTCCCTCCCGCCGAGGGCGCCAACCTGTTCGCCGCCGCCCTGCGGCTGCCGCCGGGCCCGGTGCTGCTCGGCGTCGACCGCACCAACCCCATCGTCCGCCGGATGCTGCCCCCGGAGCCGCTGGAAGGCGCCGCGCTGGCCTGCTCGGACGCGTTCGGCACCGAGATCCCGATCGCTCCGGCCACCGAGCCTGCCGGAGGGCCCGCCGCCGGCGAAGCCGAACCTCAGGCGGCGGCCGCCGGATCGGCGCGGACCGGATCGGTGCGCAGGCTGGTCCGCGAGGAGCTGCGCCGGATCGTCCCCGGCGGCATCGACCCGCACACTCCCTTCTACCAGGCGGGCCTCGGGTCGCTGGGCATGGTGCGGCTGCACACCGCACTCCAGTCCGCCCTCGGCGCCGAGTTCCCGCTGACCCTGCTGTTCTCGCACCCGACCGAGGTCGAGCTGAGCGCCCAGCTCGGCGAGCTCACCGGCCAACGCCCCACCGAGACCCGCCGGGGCGACGTCCGCGACCGCCGGATCGCCATCATCG
>JAVEEO010000204.1 GCA_030840415.1 Pseudonocardiales bacterium
CGGCACCCGGGTCAGCCTGGTGGCCCGCAGCACCCGGCTGTTGCGCCACCTCGACTCCGAGATCTCCGACCGCTTCACCCAGCTGGCGGCCACCCGGTGGGACCTGCATCTGGGAGTCGACGTCGAGAAGGTGACCGGCGACCAGGGTGGCGTCCGGCTGGACTTCACCGACGGCTCGTGCGCCGAGGCGGACCTGCTGCTGGTGGCCACCGGCCGGGTGCCCAACACCGACCGGCTCGGACTGGCCGCGGCCGGCATCGCCACCCTGTCCGACGGCCGGGTGCAGGCGGATTGCTACGGCCGGACCAACGTCGAAGGGGTATGGGCGCTCGGCGATGTGTCCTCGGACTTCCAGCTCAAGCACGTGGCCAACCACGAGGCCCGGGTGGTCGCGCACAACCTGGCCCATCCGCAGCGACTGCGCGAGTTCGACCACCGCTTCGTGCCGTCGGCGGTCTTCACCGACCCGCAGATCGCCAGCGTCGGGTGCACCGAGGACGAGGTGCGGGCCGCCGGCCTGGACTACGTCGCCGCGACCCAGTTCTACGGCGACACCGCCTACGGCTGGGCGATGGAGGACCAGAGCGGCATCTGCAAGCTGATCGCCGATCCGCACACCGGTCTGCTGCTCGGGGCGCACCTGATGGGCTACCAGGCCTCGAACCTGATCCAGCCGCTGATCCAGGCGATGTCGTTCGGCCAGCGGGTGCCCGACCTCGCCCGCGGCCAGTACTGGATCCACCCGGCGCTGATAGAGGTCGTGGAGAACGCGCTGCTGAAGCTCGGCCTGAACCAGCCGTGAGCCGGCCGTCCCGGGTTCCGGTCCTGGAGGTCGGCGGCAGCCATGTCACGGCCGGCTGGGTGCGCCCGGACGGCTGGCAGGTCAGCGAGGTGCGCCGCCGGGACCTGCCGGCCGGCGGCAGCGCCGGGCAACTGATCGAGATCCTGGCCGCGGCCGGTGCCGGCCTGGCGGCGGGGCCGGGCGCGGCCTGGGCAATCGCGATGCCGGGGCCGTTCGACTATGCCCGGGGGGTGGCGCACTACGCGGGGGTCGGCAAGTTCGAGGCACTGGCCGGGGTGGACGTCGGCGCGGCGCTGACCGAAGCGCTACGGCCGGGCACGCTGTGCTTCAGCAACGACGCCAGCGCGTTCGCGGTCGGCGAGTGGCTGATCGGCGCGGGCCGCGGTGCCACCCGGTGCGTCGCGGTGACGCTGGGCACCGGTATCGGTTCGGCCTTTCTGGACAAGGGCGTCAGCGTCTCCACCGGCCCGTCGGTGCCACCCCAGGCCGAGCTGCACCTGCTCAGCCATGCCGGCCGGCCGCTGGAGGACTGGGTGTCGAGCCGGGCGATCCGGGCCGGTTACCTCCGGGCCGGCGGTTCGGTGGACCGGGAGGTCGTGGAGATCGCCGGCCTGGCCCGGGCCGGTGACGCCGCGGCCGGCGCCGCGTTCGACGCCGCGTTCCGGGTGCTCGGCGAGGTGCTCGGCCCGTGGCTGGAGCGCTTCGGAGCCGACCGGCTGGTGATCGGCGGTTCGATCAGCCGGTCCTTCGATCTGGTCGAGGGGCCGCTGCGCGCCGGGCTTTCCGCCGCCACGGACTGCCGACTCCCGATCGTCACGGCGGCCGAGCCGGAACTGGCGCCGCTGGTGGGCGCGGCCTTCGCTGTCTGTTCCGGGTACCGACATCAGGCATAGCCACTGCTGACGGTTCAGCCCGTGTCGATGGCCGATGGATCAGCAGACCTCCGGCGGAGCGAACGAGGAGATGTTCAGCGCGTCCACCGGGCCGTCGCCGGCGCCCAGGCCGACCAGGCCGTGTTCGACGGCCTGTTCGGCCACCAGCGCCGCCCGGCGGGCGGCCACCGGCAGCGGATCGCCCCGGCCGAGGCAGGCCGCCAGCGCCGCCGAATGGGTGCAGCCGGCGCCGTGGGTGGCGGCCCGGGAGTGCCGGCGCACCTCGATCTCGTAGTGCCGGCCGCCGGCGAGCAGGTGGTCGACCGGGCGGCTGCCGTGCCCGCCGGTAACCAGCGCCGCCCGGGCTCCCAGCGCCACCAGCGCCTCGGCCAGCCGGGACCGGTCCTCGGTGTCGAGCCCGGTCAGCGCCTGCGCCTCCATTAGGTTGGGCGTCACCACGCTCGCCAGCGGGAACAGTTGCCCGACCAGGGCGTCGACCGCGTCCGGCTCCAGCAGCCGGGCCCCGGAGGAGGCGATCATCACCGGATCCAGCACCAGCGGCAGCCCGCGCCCGGCCAGCGCTTCGGCGACGGTGGCGATCAACGGTGCGCTGAACAGCATGCCGGTCTTCACCGCGGCCGGCGGCAGGTCGTCGAACACCGCGTCCAGTTGGGCCCGGACGAAGTCCGGCGGGCACTGGTGGATCGCGCTCACCCCGACGGTGTTCTGGGCGGTCAGCGCCACGATCACCGACATGCCGTGCACCCCGCACCGCGCGAAGGCCTTGAGGTCGGCCTGGATGCCGGCGCCGCCGCCGGAATCGGAGGAGGCGATGGTCAGCGCCCGGACGGCGGTGGCTGGGGGCATCTGCACGGGACTAACCTAGAGCAGTCCCCGCGGGAGCCCGATCGATCGGGCTGAGAGGGCGGCACAGCAGGACGGGGCAACCCCGCCGGCACGGCCGCCGACCGCTCGAACCTGATCCGGCTAATACCGGCGAAGGGAGTGAGGTGGCCGTCATGGCTGTCGACACCCGTTCTGAGCTGTCCGCCTCGGCGCCATCAGCGCACGCCGAGGCGCCCACCACCCTCAACGAGGCCGCCCCGCGCACCCTGGGTCTGCTCGACCAGTTGGGCTTCTGGGGCAACGTGGGGGTGAGCCTGCTCGGCTTCAGCGGCGCCATCGCGATCCTGGCTCCCTATGGGGTGCAACCGCTGAGCTTCGCGGCCGCGTTCACCGCCGCCGTGGTCGGCTCGGTGCTGGGCGGGCTGATCCTGGGCGGCTCGCTGGTGCTCGGCGCCCGCACCGGCGCACCGGCGATGGTGCTGCTGCGCGGCCTGCTGGGCGGCCGGGCCTCGGCCGTCCCCACCGTGCTCAACATCGCCCAGTGCCTGGGTTGGGCGGTCTTCGAACTGGTCACCATCACCATCGGCCTGCAGGCGTTGACACACGGCCACCTGCCGCGCTGGCTGTGCCTGGTGCTGGCCGGCGCGGTCACCACGGCGCTGACCATCCGGCCGCTGGGCTGGATCCGGACGCTGCGCAAGTACGTCTCGGTGCTGGTGGTGGGCGCGCTGGCGATCCTGCTGGTCGGCCTGCTGCGCCAGCCGGTGCCGGAGCTGGCCGGCTCCTGGCAGGGCTTCTGGCTGGCCGTCGACTCGGCGATGGCGCTGACCATCTCGTGGGTGCCGCTGGGAGCCGACTACTCCCGGCACTCCCGCTCCGCGCCGGCCGCGTTCGCCGGCGGCTTCCTCGGCTACGGGCTCACCCAGGTCGCCTGCCTGGGCATTGGGCTGATCGCGCTGGCGCAGGTGGACCAGGACGGCGAGAAGATCTTCGACCTGTTCATCGGGCTGCCGCTGGGCGTCCTGGCCTTCGCCATCCTGGTGATCCGCGAGTGCGACCAGAGCTTCGCCAACGTGTACTCCACCGCGATCTCGCTGCAGAACCTGCGCCCCTCGCTGGACCGCCGGGTGCTGACCGTGCTGATCGGGGCCCTGACCACCGCGCTGGCCCTGACCATCAACATCGACGACTACGCCAACTTCCTGTACCTGATCGGCGCGGTGTTCATCCCGATGTCCGGTGCGCTGATCGCGGCCTGGATCCGCAGTCGCGGCCGGGACTGGAACCTCGCCGCCGACGCCCCGGCCCGGCCCGGCATGCTGCTGGCCTGGCTGGTCGGCTTCGGCTGCTACCAGCTGATCAATCCCGGCTCGATCGCGCACTGGTCGGACTTCTGGGCCTCGGCCGGCACCCGGCTGCACACCCTCGGGCACCCGTGGCTGTCGGCCTCGATCGCCTCGTTCGTGGTGGCGGTGCTGGTGGCGCTGCCGTTCGCCGGCACCCGCTCCGCGCTGCCGGCCGGGAGCCGGCGATGAGCGAGGACGCGCTGGTCATCGCCGGCCAGCCGTTCACATCGCGGCTGATCGTCGGGACCGGGGGAGCGCCGAGCCTGGACGGCCTGGCCGAACTGCTGCGGGCCTCGGGCACCGAGCTGACCACGGTGGCGATGCGCCGGGTCGACGCCGGCTCGCCCGGCTCGGTGCTGGACGTGCTCGCGGAGGTCGGCGTGCGGGTGCTGCCCAACACCGCCGGCTGCCGCACCGCGGCCGAGGCGGTGCTCACCGCCAAGCTCGCCCGCGAGGCGCTGCAGACCGACTGGGTCAAGGTCGAGGTGGTGGCCGACGAGCGCAGCCTGCTGCCGGACGGCCCGGAACTGCTGGCCGCCTGCGAGCGGTTGGTGGACGACGGTTTCGTGGTGCTGCCCTACACCAACGACGATCCGGTGCTGGCCCGGCGGCTGGAGGCGGTGGGCTGCGCGGCGGTGATGCCGGGCGGCTCTCCGATCGGCTCGGGCCTGGGGATCGGCAACCCGCACAACATCGCCCTGATCGTCGAGCAGGCCGGGATTCCGGTGGTGCTCGACGCCGGCATCGGCAGCGCCGCCGACGCCGTCCAGGCGATGGAGCTGGGCTGCGACGCGGTGCTGGTCGCCTCGGCGGTGACCCGGGCCGCGGACCCGGTCCGGATGGCCGAGGCGATGCGGCTGGCGGTCCAGGCCGGACGGCACGCCCGGCTGGCGGGGCGGATTCCGCGTCGGTGGTGGGCCGAGGCGTCCTCGCAGTACGACGGCATGCTCGACGCGCCGGGGCTTACCGATTGATCAGTATTGATGCTCACCGATGGGCATGGCTCCGGTGATGCACATGTCTCTTGACTCAGCCACACGTCGTCAGCGGCAACAGTCCGTCGTGAGGCTACGTGGAACCCCAACCGATCCTCTTGACGGCGTGCGCGTCTGCCGCATGTGTTCGTACGGCACCAGCTCAGGGTCTCCCAAGGGGTATGTCATTGATCTTGCATAACACCCGCTGGAGCATCGGGTTGCGTCGTGGTACATTGGTTGCGCGGACCTGCCCCACACACGTGGATCGGCAGGTCTAGCTTTTTGTCTGGCCGGGTCACATCGGTTGCGGGCCCCCGTAGACATCGCTTCCGCCCAAGTAGGCGCGATACCAACTCCAAGCCCATTTCTTGCCCGGATGCCGCAACAGGCTTTGATACGCGGTCCAGGCCGCGAAGTCAGCCATCTGCATCCACTGCGATGCGGTCGAGGACTGAAACATCGGGTCTTCGATGATCGCTCGGGTGTCCAGTTTTAGAGCACGGTGTGCGTTGTTGTAGCCGCGGTCGGTTCCGTTGCCGTCCATATACACAAGACCGAGATGGCCGTCCGCAATTAATTGGGTGTCGAGGCTAGTGATTAGGTCGGCGTACAGGGACTGCCGCTCTTGGTGGTAAGCCTTACGGCGAGCAGTGGTCTTGCGGTACACGGTGCCGACACGCAGAGCATCGCTGGCACCGATCACGCCAAGTGCTTGCTGCATGACATCACGCCGTAGTGTCTTGGATGCATTGAACGCCGGGTCAGTCGACGGATGCTGCCGCCCGGCAGCGAATTTGGTGGCGTGCAGTTCGGTCGCCGGTGGGATCTTGTATCTGGCGTAAAGGTCGCGACGCAGGTCCAGCCAATGCCGCAGACCTACCCGCCACAACTGTGGCGAAGTTTCGATCCACGAGTAGACCACGTAGCCGGTGTCTTCGGCTCCAGAGTCATCGATGTAGAACATCCGCATGGGGGAGGTGTCAACAGCCTGATTCATCAGACGCTCGCCTTCGTGTGCTTACCGTCGATGCGCCGCAGGCGGGGACGAGCGGATGGTGACTTCGGAACTGCTAGGAGGCTGCGATTGAACGGGCCAGTCAGGGTGTACTCGTTGATCTTTGCTAGCCCAGAAGGGCTCAGCGGTGCCTTCTTGAACCGGGTGGCCTTAGAAATCAGCCCATGTCTCTCCAAAATCGTAAAGCCGCGCTCAGCCGTGGCAGCCGACCATCCGTACCAGTTAGGCATGTTTTCGGTTGGCAAGTGGAAGATCGGCTTCTCGTGCAGCGCCACCAGCAGCATCGCCGTGGACGGCAGGTCTAGCTTCTGGAACCAGTCGTCAAGCCAGTAGGTGTGTGGCAACTGCAGATAGCGGTCGCTGTTTCCCGCGCTGCCTGGCCGCGTGTACGGCTGTCCAGAGCCGTCCTCACGTAGGAGCGTTGCTCGGATCTTTCGTTCTCGGCCGCGCCGGTCGCGTTCGATAAGCTTGCGCTGTTCAAGACGGGTCAGCACCTTCGACACCGCAGTGGCTGCCGACGCCTCGGATGCATCACGGGTGAGATCAAGGGCGCGAGCCCAGACAGGGATGGATAGGGTAGTGCTCCAACCATCTGGGCCGGGCCCGTTGCTGTTGATGCTAAGCAGAAAGAGGAACGCCTGCAGGCCACGGAGGTCCCGATTGCGCACAAAGGTACTCAGCGGGCCGCTTCGGTCGGTTGATCCCCGCGGCTTCTGCACGAAGTCCTTGAGGATAGGCGTGATTGTGCGCTTCGACCGCGCCAACAGAAAGGCGCGTGTCTCAGCCTCCGTCGCAGGAGAGTCATCGTGAATCGGCTCGTTCATAGGAGCAGTATGCAGTATCCCGAAAGCTTTAGCGGCTTTCAGAATCCGCATTAATCGATGTACAAGCGGGTGTTATGAAACAACCATGTAATTCCCGCTGTGATATCCAAATGATGATGCCCATGCGACAACCAAAGCAGGCTGCCGGTCGCTCCTGACATCCGTACTCAGTGTCGCCGATCAGACGTCCTGGCGGCCCTCAACTTCTCAGCGATTCACTGGTAAGCCGGGTCAAGGACTCGACTTTCCGGCGACGGATGTCGGAGTGCGACCTTCGATGCAGTCGCCAGCAGATTCTGATCGGCGTCCCCGTCCGTGGAGCAACCTGATGCACGCTTGCTCGGCCCACCGCCGAGCTTGAAGTCAGCCGCCCTGCACCGCGGTCACCACGTCGATCCGGTCACCGGGCCGGACGGCGGTGCCGGGCCAGTCGCCGCGCGGAACCACCTCGCTGTTGAGGGCCACCGCGATGCCGCTGCTGCGATCGCTGACCTGACCGACCAGCTCGGCCAGGTTCAGCTCGTCGGCCGCGTCGCGCCGCTGGCCGTTCACCGTTATCTCCACGAAAGGTTTTCTCTTTCCGGTCGGGTTGGACTGGTTCAAGCCGGCACGGCAGGGGCCGCCCGGCTGCCGGCGAACCGGTCCGGGCCGAACGGCTGCCAGACCGCTGCCACCGGCTCGCCGGCCACCAGCGCGGCCACCGCGTCGGCCGTCAGCGCCGACAGCAGGATGCCGTTGCGGTAGTGCCCGGTGGCCAGCACCAGCCCGTCGGCGACCCGGCCGAGGATCGGCCCGTTGTCCGGGGTGCCGGGCCGCGATCCGGCCCGGGCCTCGACGAAGGCGAATTCGGAGCTGATCGGCAGCAGCTCGTAGGCGTTGCGCAGCAGCTCGTACACCCCGCCGGCGGTCACCCCGACGTCGTGGCCCTGCTGCTCGGAGGTGGCGCCGACCACCACCTCGCCACCGGCCCGCGGTACCAGGTACACCTCGCCGCCGCGGACGATCCCGCGCACCGTGCGGGTCAGCACCGGCCCGGCCGCGCGCAACCGGTCGGGCACCGCCAGCCGCACGATCTGCCCCTTCACCGGCTGCACCGGCACCGGCAGCAGCGCCCCGGTCGCGGCCCCGCCGCACAGCACCACGGTGCCGGCGCGCAGCTCGTCCCCGGTGGCCGTCCGCACCCCGGTGACCCGGCCGTCCGGTTCGGCCAGCAGGGCGCTGACCTCGGCGGCGAGGAAGCCCACCCCGGCGTCCCCGGCGGCGGCGCGCAGCGCGGCCAGGTAGCGCCGGTTGTCCACCGAGAGGTCATCGGCTGCCAGCACGCCGCCGCGTACCCCGGCTGCCAGGTAGGGTTCCAGCTCCCGGGCCGCCGAGCCGCTGAGCCGCTCGGTGTGCAGGCCCAGGCCGGTGCGGAAGTCGGTCAGCCGGTCCAGGGCCGCCCGGTCGTCGGCGTTGAAGGCCACCGCCAGGGTGCCCTCGGTGCGCAGTCCCACCGGCCGGCCGGCCCGGTCCAGCTCGCCGGCCAGCCGCCGGAACGCCGGCACCGCGGCCAGGTTGAGCCGGGTCAGCTCGTCCTCGCCGAAGGCGGCCTCGGTGACCGGCGCCAGCATGCCGGCCGCCGCCCAGCTGGCGCCCCGGTCACCGCCCGGATCGATCACCAGCACGCTGGCGCCGCGCTGCGCCAGCCGGTACCCGGCCGCCAGGCCGATCACCCCGCCACCGACCACGAGGACGTCCGGCGGGTGCGCAGCCATAGCGTCCAGGCTAGCGAGCGCGGCCCGCCGGACCAGGGTTCGGGGTGCTGCCGTGCTCGCACCCGCCCCGAGCCGGCCGGGCCGTGCCGGGCCAGTGGTTGGATGCAGGGATGAGCAAGCCCGCACTGGCAGCTGCCCGGTTGTACCTGTGCACCGATTCCCGGCGCGAGCGCGGTGATCTGGCCGACTTCCTCGACGCGGTGCTGGCCAATGGCGTCGACATCGTCCAGCTGCGAGAGAAGAACCTGGAGGCCGCCGATGAACTTGCAGCGCTCGAGGTCTTTGCCGACGCCTGCCGCCGGCACGGCCGGCTGCTCGCGGTCAACGACCGCGCCGACCTGGCGGTGGCGGCGGGCGCGGACGTGCTGCACCTGGGCCAGCGCGACCTGGCTCCGGCCACCGCCCGCCGGATCGTCGGCCCGGACGTGCTGATCGGGTTGAGCAGCCACAGCAGTGAGCAGGCCCGTGCCGCGGCCGCCGCGGCCGAGGTGGACTACTTCTGCCTGGGGCCGATCTGGTCGACCCCGACCAAGCCGGGACGCCCGCACACCGGCCTGGCACCGGTGGCCGGCCTGGCAGCGGAGGGACCGGCGAAGCCGTGGTTCGGCATCGGCGGGATCGACGAGGCCACCCTCGATGAGGTGCTCGAGGCCGGCGCCCGCCGGGTGGTGGTGGTGCGGGTGCTGACCGAGGCGGCCGACCCGGCGGCGGTAGCGGCCCGGCTGGCCGCCCGGTTGGCTGCCACCGGCTGACCGCTGCTCGTCCAGCACGGCGGCGGAACGGCTGTGTAGCGTCGCAAACCTCCGGAGCAAACCAGCGAGGGGAGCGGAATGGACAGCGCGGCCCGGCGATGGTTCGACGCGCGCACCTTCGACGCCGGCCGGTTCGATGCCGCTCAGCTGGCCGGCCTCAAGCGGCAGTCCGGCCAGACCGTCAGCGTGGTCATCCCGGCCCGCAACGAGGCGGCCACGGTGGCGGCGGTGGTGGGCCAGATCCGTACCGCGCTGCAGGCCAGCGGGCTGGTGGACGAGCTGATCGTGCTCGATTCCGACTCCACCGACGACACCGCCGCGATCGCCCGGACGGCCGGGGCCACCGTGTTCGCCGCCCGCGACATCGACACCGGCACCGCGGCCAGTCCCGGCAAGGGCGAGGCGCTGTGGAAGTCGCTGTTCGTCAGTACCGGCGACCTGCTGGTCTTCATCGACGCCGACCTCACCGACTGGGGCCCGCACTTCGTGACCGGCCTGCTCGGCCCGCTGCTCATCGACCCCGGAACCCTGCTGGTCAAGGGCTTCTACGACCGGCTGGCCGACGACCTGCCCGAGCAGCTCGGTGCCACTGCCGCGCCGGCGACCCCGCAGGGTGGCCGGGTCACCGAACTGGTGGCCCGGCCACTGCTCAACCTCTACTGGCCCGAGCTGGCAGCGGTCGTCCAGCCACTGGCCGGCGAGTGGGCGGTACGGCGCTCGCTGATGGAGT
>JAVEEO010000208.1 GCA_030840415.1 Pseudonocardiales bacterium
AAGGTACGCGAGGCTGCCGGTTACGCCGTTGCCCTGGCCCGGCACCGGATTCCGGTGCGCACCGGGTCGGTGGTGGTCGCCGCGCACGGCAGTGACCGGCTGGAGGCGGTGACCGTCGCCCGGCTGGACCGCGCCGGCTCGGTCCGCGACAGCACCCGCCGCCGGCTGGCGGTGGACGTGCTCGCGGTCGGCTACGGCTTCAGCACCCAGTCCGAACTGCCGCAGCAGGCCGGGTGCGCGCTGGTCGCCACCGGCGACGGGGCGCTCGCGGTCAGCACCGACGGCGACCAGCAGACCAGCAACCCGCGCGTCTACGCTGCCGGTGAGAGCACCGGCATCGGCGGCGCCCAGCTGGCCGTCGCCGAGGGCATCGTGGCCGGCGCCAGCGCCGCCCGGGCCGCCGGCCGGTTCCTGGACACCGGCCGGTCCCCCGCGCCGGCCGGTAACGATCGCGATCTGCCGGCGGCCACTCGGGCGCGCGACCGGCTGCGCCGTTTCGCCGCCGCGATGCATTCCGTCTATCCGATCCCCCGGTTCTGGATGGACCTTCTCGAACCCGGCACGGTGGTCTGCCGGTGCGAGGAGGTGAGCGCGGCCGAGATCGACGCCGCGATCGATGCCGGCGCCCGGGACGCGCGATCGGTCAAGCTGCTGTCCCGGGCCGGCATGGGGTGGTGCCAGGGGCGTGAGTGCGGCTATGCCACCAGCTGCCTGACGGCCGCCCGCACCGGTCAGCCGCTCGACCTGGCAAGGGGTGCGAACCGGCCGGTCGCCGCCCCGATCCCGCTCGGCCTGCTCGCCGCCACCGAATCCCCTTTCCAGTCCTGACCGAATCCCCTTTCCAGTCCTGACCGAAACACCGACAGCACCCGACGAAGGAGCGCCAGATGAACCGCAAGCCGTGGCACGGAGTTCTCGTCGCGACCCCGCTGCCCTGGAAGGAGGAGAACGACGACACCCCCGACCTGGACGCCTACGCCGCGCACGTCCGCTGGCTGGCGGCCAGCGGTTGCGACGGCGTGACGCCCAACGGGTCGCTGGGCGAGTACCAGAACCTCACCGACGACCAGCGCGCCGCCGTGGTGCGCACTGCCGTGCAGGCCGCACCGGACGGGTTCGTGGTGATGCCCGGGATCGGTGCCTACGGCGCCAAGCAGGCCCGCCGCAATGCCGAGGTCGCTGGCGAGGCGGGCTGCCCGGCCGTGATGTTGCTACCGCCGAACTCCTACCGGGCCCGGCCGGCCGACGTGATCGAGCACTACCGGATCGTCGCCGAGGCCGGCGTGCCGATCGTGGCCTACAACAACCCCTTCGACACCAAGGTCGACCTGGTTCCGCAACTGCTGGCCCAGCTGTACTCCGAGGGGCTGATCGTCGCGGTCAAGGAGTTCTCCGGCGACGTGCGCCGCTTCTACGAACTCCGCGAACTGGTTCCCGAGCTCGACGTGCTGGCCGGTAGCGACGACGTCGTCCTCGAACTGGCCCTGGCCGGCTCGCCGGGCTGGATCGCCGGGTATCCGAACGCGTTTCCGGCTTCCTGCGTCGAGCTGTTCGCGGCCGCGCGGGCGCGCGAGCTGGACAAGGCGCTACCGCTGTACGAGGCGTTGCACCCGCTGCTGCGCTGGGACTCCAAGACCGAGTTCGTGCAGGCGATCAAGCTGTCGATGGACCTCGTTCCCGGCGCGATCGACGGCGGTCGCTGCCAGCCGCCGCGCGGGCCGCTGGCCGAGGCTGACGCCGCGACCATCCGGGAGGCGACCGAGAAGGCACTCGCCGCCGGTCTGCACTGACCGTCGCGCAACGACATCGAGGAGCGATTCATGAGATCGGTACGCACGCTGCACGCGGTCGACTCGCACACCGAGGGCATGCCGACCCGCGTCATCGTCGGCGGGGTCGGTGCGCTTCCAGGCAACACCATGGCGCAGCGGCGGGTCAACTTTCTGCGCGACAGCGATGAGCTGCGGACGCTGCTGATGTTCGAACCGCGCGGCCACAACGCGATGTCCGGCGCGATCCTGCAACCGCCGACCCGGCCGGACTGTGACTGGGGGGTGCTCTACATCGAGGTGTCCGGCTGCCTGCCGATGTGCGGCCACGGCACCATCGGGGTTGCCACGGTGCTGGTCGAGACGGGCATGGTGCCGGTGGTGGAGCCGGTCACCACCATCCGGCTGGACACCCCGGCCGGGGTGGTGGTCGCCGAGGTCGCGGTCGAGGACGGCGCCGCCCGCGCGGTGACGATCCGCAACGTGGCCTCGTTCTCCCTCGCGCTCGACCAGCAGGTCGAGGTCCCCGGTCTGGGAACCGTGGACTACGACCTGGCCTTCGGCGGCAACTTCTACGCGATGGTCGAGCTCGCCAAGCTCGGCTTCGACTTCGACCGCGCCCAGCAGCAGGGCATCGTCGAGGCGGGGCTGGCGATCATGGCAGCCATCAACACCACGAACCTGCCGGTCCACCCCGAGGACGCCGGCATCACCGGTTGCCACCACGTGCAGTTCGTCGCCGCCGGCTCGACCGCCCGGCACTCCCGGCACGCCATGGCGATCTACCCGGGCTGGTTCGACCGCTCGCCGTGCGGCACCGGCACCAGTGCCCGGATGGCGCAGTTGCACGCCCGCGGCGAACTGCCGCTGCACACCGACTTCGTCAACGAGTCCTTCATCGGCACCCGGTTCATCGGTCGCCTGGTGGAGCAGACCACGATCGCCGGGCTGCCCGCCGTGGTGCCCACCATCACCGGCCGGGCATGGGTCACCGGTACCGCCCAGTACCTGCTCGATCCAACCGACCCGTTCCCGGCCGGTTTCCGTTTCTGAGTTCCGTCATCGCAGCCGAGAGGGCATCCCGCTCATGATCACCTCGACCTCCCCGCAACGGCCCGACGATGTCGTCGTCTCGGTCGGGGCCACCGAACCGGGCGCCGTGCGCTCGGCAGCCGAAGCCGCCCGCAAGGCCCAGGCCGACTGGCTCGACGCCGGCGCGGCCGGCCGGGCCCAGGCCCTCGGCAAGGCGGCCGACGCCGTGCAGGCCGCCGCGGCCGAATTGGCGGCGCTGGCAGTGCGCGAGGTCGGCAAGCCGCTGGCCGAGGCGCGCGGCGAGATCGCCCGGTCGGTGGCGATCCTGCGCTTCTACGCCCAGCAGCCGTTCGAGGAGATCGGCGCGGTGCACCAGCCGTCCGGCACCGGCCTGCTGTTCACCTCCCGGCGGCCGCGCGGGCTGGCCGGGCTGATCACCCCGTGGAACTTCCCGTTCGCCATCCCGCTGTGGAAGGCCGCGCCGGCACTGGCCTACGGCAATGCCGTGCTGCTCAAACCGGCCGAACAGGCGAGCGCCTGCGCCCTGCGGTTGCACGAACTGCTCGCCCCCCTGCTGCCGGCCGGGCTGTTCACCGTCCTTCCCGGCGGCGCGGACACCGGCGGGGCCGTCGTCGAGGAGGCCGACGTGCTGTCCTTCACCGGCTCGACCGCCGTCGGACGCACCCTGGTGGCGACCGCCGCCCAACGGGGCATTCCGGTGCAGGCCGAGATGGGTGGCCAGAATCCGGCCATCGTGCTGCCCGACGCCGACGTCGAGGCCGCCGCGCGCAGCATCGCGGCCGCTGTGGCGGGCTACGCCGGGCAGAAGTGCACCGCTACCAAAAGGGTGATCGTCGTCGGTGAGCCGGCCCGGTTCACCGAGGCGCTGGTCGCGGCGGTGCGCGCCCTGGGGGTCGGCGACCCGGCCCGGGAGGACGTCGCGGTCGGTCCGGTGATCGACTCGGCAGCCCGGGACCGGGTGCTGGCCGCCGCCGCCAGCGTCGAGGCGGCCGGTGGCCGGGTGCTCACCGGCGAGCCCACGTCTCGCGCGTCCGGGGCCGAGAACACCGGCTGGTTCGTGGCGCCCACGGTGGCCGACGGGCTGCCCGCCGAGCACGTGCTCGAGTGCGACGAGGTGTTCGGCCCGATCTGCTCGGTCAGCAGCGTGGCAACGCTCGATCAGGCGATCAGCCGCGCCAACGCCGTCCGGCACGGGCTGGTTGCCGCCGTCTACACCCGCGACCTGGCCGGCGCGCTCGAGGCCGTCCAGCACCTGGCCGCCGGCATGATCAAGGTCAACGCACCGACCACCGGCGTCGACTTCTACCTGCCATTCGGTGGCGTGAAGGCATCCAGTTACGGCTCGAAGGAGCAGGGCACGGCAGCCGTCGACATCTTCACCAGCGTGCACACCGTCACCGTCGAAGCCGGCTGAGCGCGGTGACGGGTTCGCGGTCGTTGGCCGAGGACAAGCCGGCGCTGCAGTCGGTCGGCTCCCGGACCAGTCTGCGCGACGAGGCCATCGCGACCTTGCAGGCTGCCATCGTCGCCGGCGAGCTGCGGCCGCGGGTGGTGTACTCCGCGCCGGCCCTGGCCGCGCAACTGGGCATGTCCGCCACCCCGGTCCGCGAGGCGATGCTCGACCTGGTCAAGGAGGGCCTGGTCGAGACCGTTCGCAACAAGGGCTTCCGGGTCGTCGAACTGGCCGCCGCCGAGCTCGACGAGCTCACCGAACTGCGGCTGCTGCTGGAGGTGCCCTCGGCGCGCGCGCTGGCCCGGCGCGGGCTGTCTCCGGCCGAGTACCGGACGCTCAAGCAGCTGGCCGGCCAGATCGAGCGCGCCGCCGTCGGCTCGGACATGGTCGCCCACAACAAGGCCGACCTGGAGTTCCACACCGCGCTGCTGGGCCTGCTCGGCAACCGCGCGCTGGTGGCCACCGTGCTGTCCCTGCGGCTGCGCTCCCGGTTGTACGGCATGTCCGCGCTGGCCGATTCCGGCCAGCTGCTGCCCACCTCGCACGAGCACGTCGAGCTGCTGGACAAGATCCGGGACCGGGATGCGGCCGGTGCCGCCCGGCTGATGCGCCAGCACATCGGCCACGTCCGCGGCTCGTGGGCGACCGGCACCGCCGAGCACTGATCTCCCCATCCTGAAAGGGTTATTCATGGTTGACCCACGCTCGATGCCGCAGCGGGCGATCGGCGGCCGCGCGGTCGGTGCGGTCGGGCTCGGCTGCATGCCGATGAGCTGGTTCTACGACCGCGGCTCGCGCAACGACACCGAGGCGGTCGACGTCGTCCGGACCGCGCTGGAGCACGGCGTCACGCTGCTCGACACCGCCGACGTCTACGGCCCGTTCAGCAACGAGACGCTGCTCGGGCAGGCACTGGCCGGCCGCCGGGACGACGCCTTCGTCGCCACCAAGGTCGGCCTGCTGGTCGAGGGCGGGTCGAACTACTCCCGCAACGGATCGCGGGACCACATCATCGCCTCCTGCGAGGCGTCGCTGCGCCGGCTGGGCACCGACCGCATCGACCTGTACCAGTTGCACCGGGTCGATCCGGCCGTCCCGATCGAGGACAGCGTGGCGGCGCTGGCCGAGCTGGTGCAGGCCGGCAAGGTGCGCGCGATCGGGCTGTCCGAGGTCAGCATGGCCGAGCTGGAGCGGGCCGCCCGGATCGCGCCGATCGCGTCGGTGCAGTCGGAGTTCAGCCTGTGGACCCGGGACCCGGCCCGCAACGGCGTGCTGGACTGGTGCCAGGAGCACGGCGCCGCGCTGCTGGCCTACGCCCCGCTCGGGCGCGGCTACCTCACCGGCGCCATCCGCTCGGCCGCCGACCTGCCATCCGACGACTGGCGCCGGGAGAACCCGCGCTTCCAGCCGGCGGCGCTGCGCGCGAACGAGCGCATGCTGGCCACCGTGCTCGACGTGGCCGCACGCAGCGGCGTGACCCCGGCGCAGGTCGCGCTGCGCTGGTTGCTCGGCTTCAGCGAGCGGGTCATCCCGATCCCCGGCACCAAACGGGCAGCCCGGGTGATCGAGAATGCCCAGGCAGCGACGGTGGAGTTGAGTCCGGCCGATGCGGCGTTGCTGGACGCGCTACCCGAGCCCGCTGCCCCGCGCTACTGATCCGGCGGCTGGGCCGCGGGTTCGACGGGCGCGCCAGGAGCTGCCGGATTCAGGGTGGCGCCGGCTCACCCACACCTGAAAAGCCGAACCGGGGTAGCAAGCCGAAACGCTTGCCACCCCGGTTCGCGAGGAGCACAACTACCAGGATGTCCCCTACCGGTCAGGCGAGCTGGTGTCCCGGCACGTCGAACCGGTCCAGCATCATCACCTTGTCCCACGCGGCCACGAAGTCACGGACGAACTTGTCCTGGGCGTCGTCGGCGGCGTAGACCTCGGCGATGGCCCGCAGCTGGGAGTTGGCGCCGAAGACCAGGTCGACGGCGGTGGCCGTCCACTTGAGTTCGCCGCTGTCCTGGCTCCGGCCTTCGTAGACGTTCTCGGCCGATTCCGACGCCTTCCACTCGGTGCCCTCGGCGAGCAGGTTCACGAAGAAGTCGTTGGTCAGCGCGCCCGGCCGGTCGGTGAACACGCCGTGCTTGGACTGGCCGTGGTTGACCTGCAACGTCCGCAGGCCACCGACCAGCACCGTCATCTCCGGGGCGGTCAGCGTGAGCAGGTTGGCCCGGTCCAGCAACCGGACCTCCGGCGGCAGCTTCTCGCCGGGCCGCAGGTAGTTGCGGAAGCCGTCGGCGGTCGGTTCGAGCACCGAGAACGTCTCGACGTCGGTCTGCTCCTGCGAGGCATCCGTGCGCCCCGGCGTGAACGGGACCGTGATGTCGTGCCCGGCCTCCTTGGCCGCCCGCTCGACGGCCGCGCAACCACCCAGCACGATCAGGTCCGCGAGCGAGATCCTGGTTGCGCCGGTGGCGGAGTCGTTGAAGTCCCGCTGGATCTGCTCCAGGGTGGTCAGCACCCGCGAGAGCTCGGCCGGCTCGTTGACCTCCCAGTTGCGCTGGGGCTCCAGCCGGATCCGGGCACCGTTCGCCCCGCCGCGCTTGTCGGTGCCGCGGAAGCTGGCCGCCGAGGCCCACGCGGCCGAAACCAGCTGAGCGGTGCTCAGGCCCGAGTCGGCGATCCTGGCCTTCAGCGCCGCGATGTCCGCCTCCCCGACCAGCTCACCCTCGACCGCCGGCACCGGGTCCTGCCACAGCTGGGCTTCGGGCACCCATGGGCCGAGGTAGCGCGAGAGCGGGCCCATGTCGCGGTGCAGCAGCTTGTACCAGGCGCGGGCGAAGGCGTCGGCGAACTCCTCCGGGTGCTCCCAGAAGCGGCGCGCGATCTTCTCGTAGGCCGGGTCGAACCGCAGCGCGAGGTCGGTGGTGAGCATCCGCGGCGGCCGGTTCAGCTCGCCGGTCTCCGGGTCGGGCACCGTGTTGGCTCCGGCGCCGTCCTTGGGCTGCCACTGCTTGGCACCGGCCGGGCTCTCGACCAGTTCCCAGTCGTAGCGGAAAAGGTTCTCGAAGAAGCCGTTGCTCCACCGGGCCGGCGTCGAGGTCCAGGTGACCTCCAGGCCGCTGGTGATGGCGTCCTTGCCCTTGCCGCTGCCGAAGCTGTTCTTCCAGCCCAGGCCCTGCGCCTCGATCGGGGCAGCTTCCGGCTCCGGGCCGACGTACTCGGCGCCGGCGGCGCCGTGGGTCTTGCCGAAGGTGTGGCCGCCGGCGATCAGCGCCAGGGTCTCCTCGTCGTTCATCGCCATCCGGCGGAAGGTCTCGCGGATGTCCCGCGCCGCGGCCACCGGGTCGGGGTTGCCGTTCGGGCCCTCCGGGTTGACGTAGATCAGGCCCATCTGGACGGCGCCGAGCGGGCCGGACAGCTCGCGCTCGTCGCCGTAGCGCTCGTCGCCGAGCCAGGTGTCCTCCGGACCCCAGAACACCTCCTCCGGCTCCCAGATGTCCGGGCGGCCGAAGCCGAAGCCGAAGGTCTGAAAGCCCATCGACTCCAGGGCGACGTTGCCGGCGAAGACCAGCAGGTCGGCCCAGGAGATCTGCTTGCCGTACTTCTTCTTGACCGGCCAGAGCAGCCGGCGGGCCTTGTCCAGGTTGGCGTTGTCCGGCCAGCTGTTGAGCGGGGCGAACCGCTGCGCGCCCTGGCCGCCACCGCCGCGGCCGTCCTCGATCCGGTAGGTGCCCGCGGCGTGCCAGGACAGCCTGATGAACAGGCCGCCGTAGTGGCCGTGGTCGGCCGGCCACCAGTCCTGCGAGGTGGTCATCACCTCCATGACGTCCCGCTTCAGCGCCTCGACGTCGAGGGAGGAGAACTCCTCGGCGTAGTGGTAGTCCTCGCCCATCGGGTTCGACCGGGGCGAGTGCTGGTGCAGAACCTGCAGGTTCAACTGGTTGGGCCACCAGTCCTGGTTCGTCCTCGGCCGATGCGCGGCGGGCTTCGGGGAGGGGATTACCGGGTTCTCGCTTTCGGACACGTCGGTCGTTCTCCTGTCTCGGTGATCTCGGTGATCTCGGTGTGTTCTCGGTGAATGGCTGACTTGCTGGCAAACCTCTCGATACGGCTCACCCGCCGGCCGCCGTTGCTCGCGGCGGTGCGGCGACGCACTCGGGGCACAGGCCCCAGTAGACGACCTCGGCCTCGTCGATGGTGAAGCCGCGGTCGTCCGAGGCGGTCAGGCAGGGGGTGTCGCCGACGGCGCAGTCGACGTCGGCGATGATCCCGCACGACCGGCACACCACGTGATGGTGGTTGTCCCCGACCCGCGCCTCGTAACGGGCGGCTGAGCCGGCCGGCTCGATGCGCCGGACCAAACCGGCCGTGCTCAGCGCGCGCAGCACGTCGTAGACCGCCTGGTGCGACACCTCGCCGAAGTCGGCGCGGACGGCGCCGATGATCGAGTCGGTGTCGGCGTGCGGATACCGGTGCACCGCGGTCAGTACCGCCAGCCGCGGCCGGGTCACCCGCAGATCGGCCTCGCGCAGCATCCGCTCGAAGTCCGTATCGGTGGGCACGGTCCGGAGTCTGGCCCATTTTCTTGAATCAATCAAGTCCTGGCCGCTCCTGGCCACCGGACACGACCGCCCGATCCGGCGGCAGCCGGGACCGACGCGGCGGCGGGGTCAAGATCGCTCAGCGCACTGGACAAGTGGCATTAACAAGACGAGAGTGCAACCTGCAGTCACCATCCGTGGCCGGGCGACGTGGCGCCCCCACCGGACGGACTGCCTGGATATTCCCCGTAAAGTCAATCACAGGATGTGGTCATGGTAGACGACGGCACCGTCGACGAGGATATCCGCCGGGCATTCCCGACGGATGGCAGCGCCCCCGATCCTCAGGCAAAGCTCACCTGCATGCGCGAGTTGCACCAGCACTACATGCAATTCTTCACGCCTCCGGCGCAGACCCTGACGCTCGGCGACTGGCGCGACACCGCCCGCATCAGCGCGATCGAAAAGGAGTGGAACTCCTACGAGGAGGCCCGGGTCCTCGCCTCGAATCCCGAATTGCCGGCCAACGCGGAGGAATTCCGGGACTGGTTCGCAGAGATCGCCGACGTCAACGAGTACCACGACATCTGCGACTACCTCCGCAACGAGGCGACCCTGCTCGACATCGCGCTCATGGTGCTGGCCGAGGGCAAGGTCGAGAGCTACTTCGACGACCTCATGGCGCTGGCCCAGGTCGGTGCCTCCGGTGACACCAAGATGACCATCGCCCGCAACTACTGGGACGAGATGGGCAACGGCAAGCACGTCAACATGCACACCGTGATGCTCGACAACACCACCCAGTGGATGGCCGAGAACGCCATCCCGTCCGGGTTCGACCTCAGCATCCTCGAGATCCCCGAGGCCTACACCAACGCCTGCGGCCTGCTGATGTACCTGCTGCGGCGTCGCTACCTGCTGCGCGGCCTCGGTGGCCTCGGCCTGCTGGAGCAGACCGCGTCGGCGCGGTTCGCCGCGACCGTCGAGGGGCTCAAGCGGCTGGACGTGGCCAGGCCGGTCTATCGCTACCAGGACACCCACGTCGGCGTCGACCAGGACCACAGCCGGGAATGGGTCGACGGCGTGTTCCTGACCACCATCAAGGAGAATCCCGACACGATTCCCGAATTGGCGATGGGCGTGTTGATTCGCGGAAACGTCGCCGCCGAATTCTTCCAGGTGGTCCGCCGCGACCTGTTCGGCCGCGGCTGAGGAACCTGGATATGGCGCTCGAATGCGCCGGCCCCCGCATTCCTATCGCAATTCTGGTTCGGTGCTGATGACAGGTCCGCGCCGAGGCAAGGAGGAGAATTCTTGTGACCGACCCGCAGCAGGAGTCCTCGGCAGCGCCGCTGACCGAGGATGACCTGACCAACCTACTGTTCGGCCATGCGGGGTTTCAGTACCTGCGCGCCGGGACCGAACTCGGCCTGTTCGAACTGCTCGAACGCCGGCCCGGCCTGGGGCGCAAGGAGTTGGCCACCGAGTTGGACCTGCAGGACCGGGCGCTGGACATCCTGCTCCTGGGGGTGACTTCGCTGCGGCTGGTGCAGCACGCCGACGACAAGTACTCCAACAACCCCACCATCAGCAAGCTGGTCACCTCGAGCCGGTGGGAGGTCTACAAGGCCACCATCGGGTTCGAGGCCTACGTCGCCTACCTCGGGCTGGCCGACTTCACCGAGTCGCTGAGGGCCAATACCAACGTGGGTCTGCGCCGGGTGCCA
>JAVEEO010000220.1 GCA_030840415.1 Pseudonocardiales bacterium
CTGCGATGACGGGCCCCGGGAATCGGAACCCAGCCCTCGAAGATGGTTCCGACGAAGGGCTGGGGCAGCTCGTCGTGGCGCCGGCCGCGGGCATTGGCGGTGGTCAGTGCCGACCCGCTGGCCAGCAGCACCTCACCGCCCAGCCGGCTGACCACGCTCACCGCGGTGGGCAGCCCGGTGCCGTGACCCGGGCCCTGCTTGCTGCTGGTGCCCGACAGCGCCATGGTGATGGCCATCCGGTCGTCCTCAGCGCCCTGCCCGGCCAGCGTGCCCCACAGGCCGGTACCCGCGTCGGCCACCGCGAAGCGCAGCACCTTCTGAGTGGGCAGCGTCTGGGCCGCCATGAACCCGACCGTGCCGGAGTGTTCGCAGACGTTGGCCCCGATCTCGGCCAGCGCGGTGTGCAGCGCGTGGGCGATGTCGGGATCGTGGCCGGCGACCCGGTCGTAGACCAGACCGCTCAACTGGCGGACGTCGCTGCCGGTGGCGAGCTCGGTGACCTCGAGCAGGCTGTCGCTGCGGTCGAGTTCGCGCACGCTGGCGGGCAGGTCGGAACTGCCGCCGAAGCGCTCGACGATGGCGCCCAGTCGCATCCGGGAGGCGTAGCCGGCCGGGCTGCCGCGCAGTCCCCGCAGCCGCAGCCGCGAGCCCCGGTATGCCGCCAGTTGGGCGACCGCCGCCGCCCCGACCAGGTGCAGCGGATCCAGCCAGGACACGCCGTTGAGATCGAGCACGAGATCGCCGTCGGCAGCTACCGCCGCCAGCGATTGCAGGCGGGCCGCTGGCGTCGGCCTGGGCACGGGCGTATCTCCTCAGGTAGTAGCCGATGAGCGGCTCCGACGATACGGCTACCGTCTGTCACTAATTGTGCGTCGCCGGTGAGAGGACCGGTGGACGGAACCGGCTCTCGCGGCTGCGGCTGAGGAAATGGCCCTGCTGGTGCTTGGGTGCGCCCCGCCCTCAGGTCACCAGGCGCCGTCTCGGGCCGGCGACCGGCGCGACCTGCGGCGCTTCCTGCGATCCAGCCGGGACAGCCCGGTCTCCAGTGACCGGAGCCCACGGGCGGCCTTCGAGCCGGGGTTGCGCCGGCCCGCCGAGGCAGCCGCCCGCCCCAGAATCGATCGCAGCACCGGTACCGCGACCGCAAGCATCAGCCAGGTACGCAGCCGGGACGACAGCAGAACCCACACGATGACCTCCTAGTTGGTCTTGCACAGCTGTTGGTCTTGCACAGCTCGTAGTCCAACCTAGTTGGGCGGCCGACCCGTCCTCGCAGCGGCGCTAAGCTAGACACTTTCTAGACACTTCGTCTAGTAAGCGGGGCGGGAGCTGTGCCATGGCCGGTGCGCTGACCCCGATGCTGGCCACGGCGGGAGCCTTACCCGGCCCGACCGAGGACGCGCAGTGGGGCTACGAGACCAAATGGGACGGCGCCCGGGTGCTGGCCTTCGTGACGGGCGACCAGGTCCGGCTGCGCTCGCGCAACGATCTCGATGTCACGGTCAGCTATCCGGAACTCGCCGGCCTGGGTGCGGCCCTGGGCGGCCGCCGCGTAGTGCTGGACGGCGAGGTGGTCGCCTTCGGCACCGACGGCCGCCCCAGCTTCGCCCGCCTGCAGAAGCGGATGCACGTCGGGCGGGCCGCCGACGCCCAGCGGCTCAGCGGCACCGACCCGATCCGCTACCTCGCCTTCGACCTGCTGTCCCTCGACGGCGAAGCCACTCTCGCGCTGCCCTACGCCCAGCGCCGCAAGCTGCTGGAGGACCTGGGGCTCGACGGCGCCGGCTGGCAGTGCCCGCGCTACTTCGCCGGCAACGGCCAGGCGGTACTGCGGGCCAGCCAGGAGTTGCGGTTGGAGGGCGTGGTGGCCAAACGCCTGACCAGTACCTACCGGCCGGGCCGGCGGTCGCCGGACTGGCGCAAGATCAAGAACATCCGCGCCCAGGAGGTCGTCGTCATCGGCTGGCAGCCGGGCAACGGCCGGCGGGCCGGCACCATCGGCTCGATCCTGCTCGGCGTACCGGGCGCCGACGGCGAGGTGCCGCCCGGCGGGTCATCGGCCACCGGCCTGCGCTACGCCGGCAAGGTCGGAACCGGCTTCACCGAGGCGGCGCTGACCGCGCTGCACCGGCAGCTGCAGCCGCTGGCCCGCCGGACCGCCGCCCTGAGCACCCCGCCACCCGCGGCCGAGACGGTGCACGCCCGCTGGGTCGAGCCGATGCTGGTCGGCGAGGTCGGCTTCGGCGAGTGGACGCCGGACGGCCGGTTGCGGCACCCCGTGTGGCGCGGCCTGCGGCCGGACAAGTCGGTGGACGAGGTCCGGCTCACCGACTGAGCGGGGACTGTACCGAGCGGGGACTGTACCGAGCGGGGACTGTACTGAGCGGGGGCGGTCAGGCCTGCAGCTCGGTGAGCACCAGCGGCAACTGGTCGAGCAGTTCGCGGGCCAGGAAGCCCAGCGAGCCGACCCGGGCCGCCAACCGGTCACCGGATGCCGCGTGCAGGTACGTCGCCCAGCAGGCGGCCTGGGCCAGTGGCACGCCGCGGGCCAGCAGGCCGACCAGCGCACCGGCCAGCACGTCCCCGCTGCCGGAGGTGCCGAGGCCGGAATGGCCGGCCGGCGCCTGCCAGCGCTCGCCGGCCGGCGTGACGATCTCGTTGTCGCTGCTCAGCACCGCCGCATAGCGCCCGGCCAGCCGCTGCCGGGGATCGCCGTCCCCCGCGCCGCCGGTTGCCTCGCCGGACTCGCCGGCCGCCTCGAGCAACCGGTCGACCTCGGTGGAGTTGGGAGTGAGCACCAGCCGGTCGCGCAGCGCGTCCACCGCCGATTGCGGCAGGTGGCCCAGCGCCCCGATGGCGTAGGCGTCCAGCACGATCGGCAGGTCCTCGGCGAGCTCGGGCAGCAGGCCGGTGATCAGCTCGACGGTCTCGTCGATGTCGTCCAGCCCCGGGCCGATCAGGATCGCCGCGGCGCCGTCGAGAGCCCGCCGGACCGCCTCGATCGAACCGCCGGCCACCGAGCCGGTCGCGGTCTCGGGCAACCAGAGCACCCCCGCCTCGGGCACCGCGGCCGCCACCGGGCCGGCCACCGACTCGCCGACCGCCAGGGTCAGCACGCCGGCACCGACCCGCAGCGCGGCCTGGCCGGCCAGCATCGCCGCGCCGGGAGCGCTGCGGGCGCCGCCGATCACCAGCACCCGGCCCCGGCTGCTCTTGTGCCCGTCCGGCATCGGCAGCGGCCAGTCCCGCAAGCCGGCCGGTGTCAGGATGTGCGGCCGAACCTGCTCAGCGGGTGGCATCGATCTCTCCGGGGTGTTCGGTGGGCTGGGCGCCGAAGGCTTCCAGATGGCCATGGTCGTTGTAGACGGCCGCCCGCCAGCCCGGTTCGCCGTCGGTTCGCACCAGCCGGCTCACCGAGGCGTTGCTGACCGAGCCGGTGCGCGCGATCTCGAACACGGCGTCCTCGTCGAACTGCTCCAGCACGTAGCGGAACAGCAGGATCACCGCGTCGTGCGAGACGATCAGTTGCCGGCCCTGGGCGGGACCGCGGTCCAGGTCGGCGAGGAAGGACCTGATCCGCAGCACCAGGTCGGCCCAGGACTCCCCGCCCGGCGGGCGGTAGTAGAACTTGCCCAGCCAGCTGCGCCGCTGCGCCTCGGCCGGGAAGCCGGTGGTCACGCCGCGCTTGGTGAGCAGGTCGAGCACCCCGAGCTCCCGGTCGCGAATCCGCTCGTCCTGACGCAGTGGCGGCGGGGCAACCAGCTCGGCGAGCGCGGTCTGCGCGGTCTGGCGGGCCCGCAGGTAGGGCGAGGTCCAGACCGCGGTGGGCAGCCGCTCGGGGTCCTCGGCCAGCCACCGGCCGACCGCCCGGGCCTGCTGCACGCCGGTCTCCGACAGTGGCACGTCGGCATCGCGCATCGGCATCTCGATCGACAGCGCCCCGCCGGCCTCGGCCTCCTCGCGCGCGACATTGCCGATGCTCTCGCCGTGCCGGATGAGGATCAGCTCGGTAGCGGCCATGCCGCCGACGATAGCGGCTGCCCGGCCACCACCCTGTCCCGCGGGCCGGGCTCGGCCGGATTCCGGCGTGAGTCACCGCGTTCCGGCCGGGTCGCCGAGCCGGTTGGTCATCGGACGGGTTCATTGTTGTATAAAGGCCTCACACTCGCGGTGGTTGGGGAAACAGCCATCCGCGTGGAACGGCACGGGAAGCCATGTCATCGACTTCCGAAGAATCTGATCTGTTGGCCGCGCTGTTCGCCGGCGACGACGAGACCATGGCCCTGTTCCGTGGGTTCGACTGGGCGGCGAGCCCGCTCGGGCCGGCCCGCGACTGGCCCGCGCAGTTGCGGGCAGCGCTCCGAACGGTGCTGGCCTCCAAGGTCCCGATGCTGATCTGGTGGGGACCGGACCTGATCCAGCTCTACAACGACGCCTACCGGCCACTGCTCGGCAACAAGCATCCGGCCGCGATCGGCCAGCCGGCCGCCGAGTGCTGGGCCGAGGTGTGGCCGGACTTCGGCCCCAGGGCGGCCAGCGTGCTGGCCGGCGAGGGCGCCAACTACAGCGAGGACGCCCTGCTGTTCATGCAGCGCAGCGGGTACCAGGAGGAGACCTACTGGACCTACTCCTACTCACCGATCACCGGGAACTCCGGTGAGGTGCTGGGCGTCTTCGTCGCCACCACCGAGGTGACCCACCGGCAGGTGTCGACCAAGCGGATGCGGACGCTGCGCGAGCTCGGTGGCCTGTCGGTGACCGAGCACGACAACGTCTGCGAGCAGGCCCTGCAGGTACTGGCCCGCAACCGCGACAGCATTCCGTTCGCGGCCATCTATGCCCTAGACGAGCACGGCCGGGGCCGGTTGCAGGGCAGCTACGGGCTGTCCGACGGCGGGCCCGAGCTGCCCGCGGTGCTGCCGGCCGACTCCGCGGCGCTGGCCCGGGTGCTGAGCACCGAGAATCCCGAACTCACCGATTTCGACAGCTTCCTGCCCGGCGTGCGGCCGCTGCCCTCACCGCTGGGGCCGGCCACGCCGGCCGCCATCCGGTTGCAGCCGGTCTGGTTGAGCGGCCAGGCCCGGCCGCACGCGGTGCTGGTGGTCGGATGCAATCCCTACCGGGCGTTGGACGAGGCGTACCTGCGGTTCCTGGACCTGGCCGCCCGCCAGCTCGGCATCGCGCTGTCCGATGCCGCCGCCTATGGCACCGAGCACCGGCGTGCGGAGGCCTTCGCCGAGCTGGACCGGGCCAAGACCCGGTTCTTCGAGAACATCAGCCACGAGTTCCGCACCCCGCTCACCCTGATGATGGCGCCGATCGACGCGGTGCTCGACGATCCGCGGGTCAGCCTGCCCGCCGATCGCCGGGCGGACATCGCGGCGGCCCGTCGCGCGGTGCTGCGGTTGAGCCGGCTGGTGGACACCCTGCTC
>JAVEEO010000250.1 GCA_030840415.1 Pseudonocardiales bacterium
GAAGCCGGAATGGAACACCCCGGAGTCGTGGCCGCTCTGGTGCCGGCCCGGGCCGGTGTCCTTCTCCAGCCCGGTGATCCGGGCTTCCGGTTGGGCCCGGTGCAGCGCCCGGGCGGTCGCCAGGCCCACGATGCCGCCACCGATGACCGCGTAGCGCCTCACCACGCCCCCCGGCGGCGACGGATGGCGAGGGTGAGCAGGACGAGTGCCAGAGCCCCGAACCCCGCCGCCCCGGCAGCGGGCAGGGCGACGGCCGCGTCCAGCCGGGCCGGCCGGCTGCTGCCGACCCGGTACTCGCCGAGCGGTAGGTCCGGCGCGGGCGCGACCACCGCCGGCCTCGGCGCGGACGCCCGCGCCCGGGCCAGCGCGAGCAGCGGGGCGGCGCCGTCCAGCACCGGGTTCGGGCCGGCCGCCACCGCCGGGCCGGCGGCGATCGCGGCGTACGGATCGATCACCCCCACACCGTATTCGGGGTCGCGTCCCTTCGGCCCGCGGTCGGTCGCGGTGGCCAGCAGCCGGCTCAGTACCTGGCGGCCGCTCTCTCGCGGGTATTTCGACCAGACCAGCGCCAGCGCCGCCGAGGTCAGGGCGGTGGCGTGCGAGGTGCCCGCCCCGACGAACGCGGCGGCCGGCTCGCGGTTCAGGGTGGCGATGGTGCTGCCGGGCGCGGTCACGCTCAGGTAGCGGTGCCGGGAGGAGAAGCCGGTGATCCGCAGCCGGGCATCCACCGCCCCGACCGACACCACCCCGAGGCAGACGCCGGGCTCCTCCACCGGGCTGCCCGACTGCGCCGAGTTGCCGGAGGCGGCCACCACCAGGGCGCCTCTGCGGAGGGCGCGTCGCACCGCGTCCTGGATATCGGACGGGCAGGGCAGCCGGTCCTCCCCCTCGGTACGCGGGCCGCCCAGGCTCATGCTGATGATCCGGGCACCGTGGCTGGCGGCGTAGTCGATCGCCGAGTAGCGCAGCTGGTAGCGCACCCGCACGGTGGCGGTGGTGTCGAGCCGGCTGCTGTCGAGCACCGAGATGCCGGTGATCGCGGCCACCCGCAGCTGCTGGCCGAGCACCACGCTGGTCAGCCAGGGGCTGTCCGGCGGGTCGTCCGACAGGGCGAGCGCGGCCGGTGCGTCACCGCCGGCCAACGCCTGGAAGAAGTCGCGGGCGACCGATTCCGGGCCGGCCCGGGCGGCGAAGCGATGCGCGGCCGTCAGGCCGAAGCCGGTTGCCAGCGCGGCGGAGAGCAGGGCGGCCAGCACCAGCCCGGCCGACCGCCGGACGCCGGTGGCGGGGCACTCGCGGTGGCACCGGGACGTGCGCGGGCAGTGGCGGAAGCCGGAAATCCGGCCGCGGCGGCGGTGTCGCCGCGCTCGACACCTCCGGGTTCGGCCGGTGCGGCGGTTCACCGGGGCTCCGCGCTCGGTGGCCATCGCTACTCGACGGCGCGCCGGCCGGAGAAGGCCCGTCCCAGGGTGACCTCGTCGGCGTATTCCAGGTCGCCACCGACCGGCAGACCGCTGGCTAGCCTGCTGACCGTCACGCCCATCGGCTTGATCAGCCGGGCCAGGTAGGTGGCGGTGGCCTCGCCCTCCAGGTTGGGGTCGGTCGCCAGGATCAGCTCGGTGACCGTGCCGTCGGACAGCCGCTGCAGCAGCTCGCGCACCCGCAGGTCGTCCGGCCCGATGCCGTCGATCGGGCTGATCGCGCCGCCGAGCACGTGATAGCGGCCCCGGAACTCCCGGGTGCGCTCCACCGCGATGACGTCCTTGGGCTCCTCGACCACGCAGATCACCGTGGGATCGCGGCGCGGGTCCCGGCAGATCCGGCACTCCTCGGTGTCGGTGACGTTGCCGCAGATCCGGCAGAACTTCACCTCGGCCTTGACTCGGCGCAGGATCGCGGCCAGCCGGTCGACGTCCACGGATTCAGCCGCCAGCAGATGGAAGGCGATCCGCTGCGCGCTCTTGGGACCGATGCCGGGCAGCCGGCCGAGCTCGTCGATCAGGTCCTGGACCGCGCCCTCGTACATCATTGCGACATCACAGGCCGGGAATCCCCAGTCCGCCGAGGCCGCCCATGCCGCCGGTCAGCGGACCCAGCTTGTCCGACGCCAGCTCGCCGGCCCGCCGGGTGGCATCGCGCACCGCGGCGACCACAAGGTCCTGCAGGGTCTCGACGTCCTCGGGATCGACGGCCTGCGGGTCGATGGTCACGGCCAGCAACTCACCGCTGCCGGTCACCGTGGCCTTGACCAGGCCGCCGCCGGCGGAGCCGTCCACCTGGGTGTCGGCCAGCTCGGCCTGGGCCTCGGCGAGCTGCTGCTGCATCTTCTGCGCCTGCTTCATGAGCTGCTGCATGTTGGGCTGGCCGCCTGGTCGCACGTCGCTCTCTTCTCTGCCGCACTCGCCGGCGGCGCACCTGCTGCGACTCGCCGAATCGCGGCAAGCCTAACTCCCGGCACTGTCAGTTCCGCCGGCACGCGGCCCGTGACGGGCGTTCGAGTTGCGGCTGCGGGCAACCGCCGGCCCGGGCCTGGGCAGAAATCGCTAACCGGCCCCCTGGGCGGGCCGATCATCGGCGAGGATGCCGTGGAACTCGCCCTTGACCAGCCAGGAGACGGCAAATGCCCACACCATGACCGACTCGAGCCAGAACAGGGCATGCCAGCGGTCCGGCGCCTTCCACAAGGCGAGCAGGCACAGCAGAAGACAGCCGATGATGACCGCGCCGCAAACCCGGTAGACCCGATTGCGCAGCACCTTCTGCGGTGTCTGGACGCCCTGCGAGCGGGTGAAGAAGAACAGGCAGAAGACGGCAAGGCTGGCGAAGAGCGACACGGCGCAGCAGTAGTGCAGGATCCCGATCGCCTTCTCCGGACCCGTCGAGGGCGCGTCGCCCCGGGTCGTGGGAAAGAAGGCCACTCCCAGAGCGGCGACGCTGGCGAAGTCGCTCAAGTAGTTGTCAGCCCGGTACTTGCCGAACTCGCGGTACTCGTAGGACAGGAAGAATACCGCCAGCGCGCAGAGGCTGCCGACTAAGTAATTGCGCGAGTGGGTGTAGTAGTAGGCGCTGATGGAACCCTTCAGGTCCCAACTGGAGTCCAGCCATCCCCTGCCGACGACGACCGCGACCGGCAGGAGCAGCGCGATGACCCCGATGGCCTTGCGGAGAAAGGCGTAGGCCTCGTTGAATGCCGCTTCCGCAGCCGGCCCGGTGGCCGAGGCCACTGCGGGTTCGTCAGCCGATGTGGTCACCGGGCCCCCTGCCGAGTGCGATCGAGTCCACCGGCGTGGTGGTGCGCGGACCCTACCGTTGCGGCTGTGAGAGGTACAGCGCTATCAGTTGTCAGCCCGTCCGGACGGCATCGCCGTACTGGCCTTGCAGGGTCTGGACCAGGCCGGCGCAGGCCGCCTCGATCTGGGTCAGTGCGGTCTCGAACTCGGCCTCGCCGTCGTAGTACGGATCTCCCACGTCCAGCTCGCCGGTGGCTGCCGCGACCGGATCGTGGCCGCGCAGCAGGCTGAGCGTGGCCGCGGCGTCCGCGGGATCGTCGGCCAACCGGGCCAGCTGGCCGAGCCGGGCCAGGTGGCCGGCGTCCAGCGCGATCACCAGGTCCCGGTCGGCGAAGTCGGCGGCCTGGAACTGCCGGGCGACATGCGGCGGCACCGGGTAGCCCCGGCGCACCAAAGCCTGCCGGGCGCGCGGGTCCATGTCCTTGCCGGCGTGCCAGGGACCGGTGCCGGCGCTGTCGACGCTCACCCGGTCGGCCCAGCCGGCCTCGGCCAGCCGGGCCCGCAGCACCACCTCGGCGCTGGGCGAGCGGCAGATGTTGCCCGTGCAGACGAAGCACACCCGGATCGGTGCGGCAGCGCTACCGGTGCCAGCCGCTGTCACGGAGCGTCGATCGGACGCGCGCCCAGGCTGGTCTGCAACAGCTCGATGGCGGCGGCCTCGGCGTCGCCACCGGCACGAGAACTGTGCACCTCGTCGGAGTCCTCGTCCACCCCGTCGTTGTCGGCCGCCGGTGCCGACGGCCGGGCAGCCGGTTCGGACTTGGCCGGGCGCTCGGGTCGGGGCATCCGGGCGGCACGCGGGGCCGGCTCCGGGTCGGTGTCGGGTGGCGGCTCGTCCGGCGGCGGCGCGGCATTGACCGAACCCGCCGCGGGGTTTGCGCCGCCGGCGTCCAGACCGACCTCGATCTGCCAGCCGCCACCGACGACGGCCGCCAGCGCCTCCCGGAGCACCGCCAGGTTGCTGTCGTCGGCGATCATCTTCGCGATCGGGGCCGAGGTCGCCGCCAGCCGGATCCGGGTTCCCTCGACCGAGCCGATCGAGGCGTTGTCCAGCAGCGCCCGGGTTCGCCGGCTGCGGGACCGGACCTGGTCCAGCACGTCCGGCCACAGCCGCCGCAAACCTGCTGAATCCATGTCGCCGGCCGCGGGCGGGCTGTTGTCACCGGTCACCGGGGAAGCGCCGGCCGGATCGCCGGCGCCGGGTCGAGCAGCCCCGTCAGGCTCGGCTGGTGAAGCGGTCTTCGGCGCCGGCTCGGCCTCCGGCGCAGCGGCCTTCGGCGACTCGGCCTCGGATACTGGCTCGGCCTTCGGCGACTCCGCCTGAGGTGCCGGCTCGGCCTTGGGTGCGGGCTCGGCCTTGGGTACCGCAGCCGGCCGTACCGCGGCGGGCGGTGCTGCCGGTTCGGCGGCCGGCGCCGGGTGCTGGACGGCCGGGTCGTGCGGCCGGACCGCTGCCGGGGCGACGTGGGTAGCCATGCCCTGCCGGCGTTCCAACCGTTCCAGCCGCTGCAGCAGCGCCGCCGAGTCCGAGGAGGCGTCGGGCAGCAGCATCCGGGCCGACAGCAGCTCGAGCATCAGCCGCGGCGAGGTGGTGCCCCGCATGTCGGTCAGGGTGGTGTGGGTGATGTCGGCGAACCGGACCAGGCTGGCCAGGCCGATCCGGCGGGACTGGTCGATCATCCGGCTGGCCTGGTCACCGGCGTAGTCGATCAGGCCCTTGTCCACGGCGTCGGGCACCGCGTCCAGCACGATCAGGTCGCGGAAGCGGTCCAGCAGGTCCGCGGCGAACCGGCGCGGGTCGTGGCCGGCCTCGACCACCCGGTCGATGGTGGCGTACACCCCGGCCGCGTCGCCGACGGCCAGCGAGTCGGTCATGTCGTCGAGCAGCGCCGAGTCGGTGACGCCCAGCAGGCCCACCGCTCGCGCATAGGTGACCCCCTCGGCGCCGGCGCCGGACAGCAGTTGGTCCAGCACCGACAGCGAGTCACGGGCCGAGCCGGCACCGGCCCGCACCACCAGCGGGAACACCGTCGGCTCGACCGTCACCTGCTCGGCCTGGCAGATCCGTTCCAGGTGTGCCCGCAGCACCGACGGCGGGATCAGCCGGAACGGGTAGTGGTGGGTGCGCGAGCGGATCGTCTGCAGCACCTTGTCCGGCTCGGTGGTGGCGAAGATGAAGACCAGGAAGTCCGGCGGCTCCTCCACCAGCTTCAGCAGCGCGTTGAAGCCCTGGTTGGTCACCATGTGCGCTTCGTCGATGATGTAGACCTTGTAGCGGTCGCGCACCGGGGCGTAGTAGGCCCGCTCGCGCAGGTCCCGGGCATCCTCCACGCCGCCGTGGCTGGCCGCATCGATCTCGATCACGTCGATCGAACCGGGGCCGTTCGGTGCCAGCTCCACGCAGGACGAGCACACCCCGCACGGCGTCGGTGTCGGGCCCTGCTCGCAGTTCAGCGACCGGGCCAGGATCCGGGCGCTGGAGGTCTTGCCGCAGCCGCGCGGGCCGGAGAACAGGTATGCGTGATTGATCCGGCCGGCCGACAGTGCCTGGATCAGCGGAGCCGTCACGTGCTCCTGCCCGATCACTTCGGAGAAGTCGGCCGAGCGGTACTTTCGATACAGCGCCAATGCCACCGGGCAACCCTACCGTCAGTCGCCGGCGGCCGGTTCGGTCCCGGTGGACGGCTGCGGTCCGGTCGGTGGCTGCTCGGCGATGGCCCCGCAGGCCACCCCGCGCGCCAGGTAATCGGCCAGTGCGCGGGCGGTGGCCGGCTCGTCGGCGATCCCGGTCTCCAGCCGCGCCTGGTAGGCCGCCAGCCGGGCCTGCGCGGTGGCCAGGCCGTCGGTGAAGAACCGGAAGGTCGCGGCGTACCGGCTGGCCAGCTGGGCCGGATGCAGGTCCCAGCCCTGGTAGAAACCGCGTTCCAGCGAGCGCCGGACCAGGCCGGCGTGCAGCTGCCAGGCAGCCCGGACGGCGGCGGACTCGCCCACCGGCAGCACGTTGGTGGAGCCGTCGGACACCGGGATGCCGGTCTCGGCGGCGGCCACCTGCAGCACCGCCTTGGCGTGGTCGGCGGCCGGGTGCGCCAGCGACTGGAAGGCCGCCGCGATCCCCAGCGAGGCGCTGTAGTCGTAGGTGCCGTAGTGCAGCCCGGCGCACCGGCCGGCCGCGGCCGAGATCATCGGTGCCACCAGGGCGGTGCCGTCCGGGCCGAGGACGGCCTGCGGCGTCTCGATCTGGATCTCGAACCGCAGCTGCCCGTCGGCCAGGCCGTGGCGCGCCTCCAGCACCACGCAGCACTCGGCCATCGCCTGCACCTGCCGCACCGAGCTGACCTTGGGCAGCGTGATCCGGAAGCCGGCCGGCAGCGCCGTCCGGGCCAGCAGGGTGTCCAGGAAGATCGCCAAGGTGGCCAGGCCGCGGCGGCGCACCGCCGGCTCCAGCGACTTGATCCGCAGTCCGCAGAAGGGCAGCGGCGCCGAAGCGGCCCCCGCACCGGTCAGCTCGGCCAGCTCGACGGCCGCCGAGACCGCCGCGGCGTCCTCGACCTGGTCCGGACGCAGGCCGTAGCCGTCCTCGAAGTCGATCCGCAGGTCCTCGACCGGCTCGCGCTCCAGCTTGGCCCGCACCGCGCGGTGTTCCGGCTCGTCGAAGCCGGGCAGTGGGCCGTGCTCGTCCAGGGCGCGCAGCGCGGCCTCGCCCCACTGCCGCGGGGTGCCGGCCGAGAACCGGTCGGCCGGGACGTAGGCGGTGTGCACCGGCTGCCGGGACGAGGCCGGCCCCGGGTAGCGGCGCGCCCGCTCGGCATCGTCGCCGGCCAGCAGCGCCCCGGTCAGCGCGGTCAGCTCGGCGGTCAGGTCGCCGGAGTCGGCTGCCGGGGACATCAGTCGAACAGCTCGTCGGCGGCGATGCCGGCCGCCAGCTGCTCGGGCAGCAGCGCCAGCCAGCGCCGGGCCAGTTCGTCGCGGGCCGCGGTGCCGAGCTCGCCGAGCACCCGCAGCCGGGAGATGCCGCCGTCGGGATAGACGTCCAGCCGCACCCGGCGCACCGTCGCGGACGAGCCGATCTTGAACCGGTGTTCGGTGTCGGGGGTCAGGGCGGTCCGCGGCAGCAACTGCTCGCCGGTGTCGGCGTCACTGAGCATCGCCGCGCCCGGGGCGTTGCCGACGAACCGGGAGGTGTCGATCACGACCGAGTGCAGCACGCCCGCACCGGCCAGCTCCACCTCGATCCAGTCGTTGCCGTCGTCGCGGCGGCGGGCGTTCTCCCAGCCGTCCGACATCACCTGCGACCGGCCGGGGGCCAGCACGTTGGCCGGCGCGGAGTAGAACCGGTTGCTGCAGCCGGTGATCCGGCCGCCGTGCAGGGTGGCCGCCAGGTCCACCCGGCCGCCCAGGAACCGCGGGTCGGGTACCGGCTCGCCGTGCACCCGGAACCGGGCGACCCCGCCGTCGGGGTAGATCCGCAGCCGGACGTGGCTGCTCAGCTGGTCGGCGGCGAAGATCGCGAAGCTGTTCTCGCTGTCACCGGCCAGCTCGGACTTGGCCAGCAGCGGCGTCCAGGTCGCGGCGCGCAGCTGCTCGGCCGAGGGGTAGCCGAGCAGGGTGGTGGCCTCCACCGAGGCGTACGGCGGGTAGTTGCCGGTGAAGTGGCTGGTGTCGATCAGCACGCCGCGGACGACGCCGGGGACCGCCAGCCGCAGGATCACCTCGTCCCAGGCGGGCTGATCGGCGCCCGGCTGGTCGCGGCGGCGCCGGCTCTCCCAGCCGTCGTAGACCTTGCCGCGAGCGTTGAAGCTGGCCGGGTCATGGCCGGCCGGCTCCGGATTGATCAGGTTGTGCGCGCTGGCGAAGAAGTCGTCGGTGGTCCACACCACGGTGCCGCCCAGCGGCCGGGCGGCCAGGTCCGGCAGGCCGCGGAACTCGGCCGGGTGGCTGGCTCCGGAGTGGCTGGTTCCCGCGTGGCTGGCTCCGGAGTGGTTGCCTGCCGGGCGCGTCATCGGGCGCCCGCCCGGCGCAGCAGCCGACCCCGCGGGGTGTGCCCGTCGATCGGCCGGCCGGCCAGCCAGGTCTGTCGCACCACGCCGCGCAGCCTAGCCCCGGCATAGGGCGTGAGCCGGTTGCGGTGCAGCAGCCGGTCCGGCTCCACCACGAAGCTGTCGTCCGGGGCGAACACCACGAAGTCGGCGTCGTAACCGGGCGCGATCAGCCCCTTGCCGGCCAGGCCGGCCAGCCGGGCCGGAGCCGTCGACATCCAGCCGGCCAGCTCGGTCAGGCTGTGGCCGCGCCGGCGGGCCTGGGTCCAGGTGACCGGCAGCGACAGCTGCACCGAGGCGATGCCGCCCCAGGCCGCGGCGAAGTCGCCGGTGTCCAGCCGCTTCAGCTCGGCGGTGCACGGCGAGTGGTCGGACACCACGCAATCGATCAGGCCGCCGGCGAGTGCCTGCCACAGCCGCTCCCGGTTGGCCTGGTCGCGGATCGGCGGGCAGCACTTGAACTCGGTCGCGCCGTCGGGAACCTGCTCGGCGACCAGGCTCAGGTAGTGCGGGCAGGTCTCGACGGTGATCGGCAGCCCCTCCCGGCGGGCGGCCGCCAGCAGCGGCAGCGCGGCGGCGCTGGACAGGTGCACCAGGTGGGCCCGGCAGCCGGTCGCGCGCACCGCGTCCAGCAACCAGCCGACGGCCCGCAGCTCGGCGCCGTCCGGCCGGGACGCCACGAAGGCCGGGTAGCTGCGCCCGGCCGGCGGCGGGGACGCCGCGATCACCGCCGGGTCCTCGGCGTGCGCGATCAGCAGGCCGTCGAAGGCCGCGATCGACGTCATCGCCGCGAGCAGGCCGGCCCGGTCCAGCGGTGGGAATTCCGGCACCCCGGAGTCCAGCAGGAAGCACTTGAAGCCGGCCACCCCGGCCTGCCACAGCTCGTGCAGGGCGGTGCTGGTCGAGCCGGCCGCGCAGTTGGCCGGCACCGCGCCGCCCCAGAACGCCACGTCCACGTGCACCCGGCCCTCGGCGGCCTGTTGCTTGACCCGCAGCGCCGCCAGGTCGACGGTCGGCGGGATGCTGTTGAGCGGCATGTCCACCACCGTGGTGATGCCGCCAGCCGCGGCCGCCGCGGTGGCGGAGGCGAAACCCTCCCACTCGGTGCGGCCTGGCTCGTTGATGTGAACGTGCGAATCCACCAGGCCCGGCAGCAGCACGCAGTCCTCTTCCAGCAGGACGTCGTCGGATGCAGCGGCCTCGAAGCCGTCCACCGCGACGATCCGGCCGTCCCGGACCCGGACCGCGGCCGGCCGCTCCCCCTCGGCGGTGACGACCCGCCGGGCCCGCAGCACCAGATCAGTCATGGCGCCATCCAACACGGCCGGCCGGCTCGACGCCGAGTGGTTCGGCGATCCGGGTTGAGCCGTTTCCACCGGCGTCACGCTAGGTTAGGGGCTACCTGGATGGGAGGGGGCGACGTGGATCCGGCAGAGATCGGCCCCATCGCGGTGGCCGAGTTCGACTCGGCCGCGGCTGCCGACGCCGCCGCCGAGCTGAT
>JAVEEO010000296.1 GCA_030840415.1 Pseudonocardiales bacterium
AGCGTGAAGTTGGTGGTCTTCGTTCCGTTGATGTAGAGCGACAACGGAGCCGTGTAGACCGAGCCGCCGCCGGTGTCCGGGATGCTGTAGCGGAAGACGATCGAGTTGGTCGAGACCGGCGTGGTGAACTGGACGAACCTGCCGCTGCCCTGCAGGGTCACGGCCTTGCGGAAGGACGCCTCGGCGGGAAGCGTCCCGTAGACGGCGCTCGGGCCGATGACCGTCCCGTTGGTGGACGAGTTCTCCGCCTGTACCTCGACGTATGGCAGCGTCGCGCCGACGCCGCCGGTTGCGGCCGCTTCGGCCGGGTTGGCCACTATGACGGTGGCGCCGGCGGCGACCAACACGGCGCCGACGACCAGGACGCCGGCACGGGTCCTGCGTCTCACACCTCGGATGGACCGGAACATTCGGTGCTCCTTTCGACAAGGCCAAAAGGGATGTCGGACGTGCGACCGTCGATCGTCCCGAGCCCTCGCCGTGGGGATGAGTCTGGTGATACCGGAACGCGTGGGCGGTGCGACGGTGCAACAGGGACCGTAACCCGACGGACACTTGTGCGCAATATCTAGACACATCTATGCTTGATTTGTACTTCGGCGCGCAAGGCCGCGACGCCGGGGAGCTCTTCCGTGTCGCGACGCCAGCCGGACGCCAGCCGACGGCGCCGACCCCCGCGAGAGGGTCGGTGCCGTTTGCGTACGGTCGGGTCAGGCGGGCAGTGCCCATTGCTGGTTGGCGCCGCCGCCGCAGGTCCAGATCTGCAGCGGCGTACCGTCCGCCGAGCTGACCCTGGTGGCGTCCAGGCACTTGCCCGAGTTGGGGTTCACCAACTGCCCACCGGTCGCGGTCCATTGCTGGGCACCGCTGCCGTTGCAGTCGAAGAGCTGCACCCTCGTGCCGTTGGCGGTACCCGCGCCGGCCACGTCCAGGCACTTGCCCAGGGCCTGGGTCGCCCCGGTGCCGACCGTCCACTGCTGCGCGCTGGAACCGTTGCAGGTCCAGAGCTGCACCTGGGTACCGTTCGCCGGGTTGGCCCCGGCCACGTCCACGCACTTGCCGCCGAACCCGGTGATCGCACCGGTATGCGTGGTACCGCCGCCGCTGCCCGGCGAGCCGCTCCAGGTGAAGGTCGCCGAGGTGGCGGCCGGCAGGCTGTAGGTGAACGACTCGTTGCCCCAGTTGACCTTGAGGGACTGGGTGCCGCCGGTGCCGTTGTAGGCGACCAGCGCCTTGGACCCGTCCGGGTTCTGCCACGCCACGTTGGGGATGGTGCTGTTGGCGGTCGAGTCGATCCGGAACGCGCCGGGCTTGACGAACTTGGTCAGCTGGCCGGTGTCGTAGTACTCGACGGTGTAGTCCACCTGCCCGGTCCGGCTGTCTCCATTGTGGACGGTGATCAGCCCGGTGCAGGTACCGCAGCCGCCCGCGTGCGGGCCCATGTTCTGGTCCACCGCGAGGCTCCACTTGGTGACCGTACGGCCCCAGTTGCGGGTGTAGCTGATGAGGTTGTTCATGTCCTCGTTCTGCTGGTTGGCGATCCAGGTGCCGCCGGAGTGCTCGGTGTCGAACTGGCCGATGTTCGGGAACTGGTTGTGCACCGTGGTCTGCTCGGCCGCGCTGCCCTCGTCGTAGCCGTGCCACGCCACGCCGCCGAACAGTGGGTCGTTGCGGACCGTGCTGTCATTCACTTCCTGCGACGCGAAGCTGTTGTACTGGCTCCAGTTCCAGTCCAGCGCGAGCACCTTGGTGTTCAGGCCGGCCGCGTGGAATGCCGGCAGCAGGTTGGTCTTGACGAAGAAGTCCAGACCGCTGGCGTTCCACTGCATCGACGCGTAGCCCCCGCAGCAGGTCGGCTCGTTCTGCGGCGAGACGTAGTCGATGTGCACGCCCTGCGCCTGGTACGCCTGGATGTACTTGACGAAGTACTGCGCGTAGAGCCCGTAGTACTGCGCCTGCAGGTAGCCCTGTGAGTAGGCGTTGTTGTCCTTCATCCACGGCGGTGCGCTCCACGGCGACGCCATCACCCGGACCCCGGGGTTCAGCGCCTCGGCCTGCTTGGTCAGCGGCAGCACGTCGGCCAGGTCGTGGCTGATGGAGAAGTCGTTCAGGTCGCAACAGGTGGCGTCGAAGGTGTAGTTGGACCGGGCCAGGTCGGAGGAGGCCATCGGGTTGCGCAGGAAGTCCAGCCCGATACCGCTGGTGGGGCTGAACAGCGCGGTCATCACCGCGCTGCGGGTACTGGCCGTCAGTGCGCCGCTGGAGTTCATCAGCCAGGCCGCGGTGTCGGTGAACGACGCGCCCGCACCGATGAACTGCTGGAATCTGGCGCCCTCGTTGACGGTGATGGTCTGGTTGGCCCCGGCGCTGGTACTGGCGAAGCTGATCGGCGCCTGCTGTTGCAGGCCCCGGGTCACGTTGCGCCCGCCGGCGTCGTTGGTGGTGGTCAGCCAGATGTTCACGCTCTCGTTCGCGGCCTCAGCGTGCCGCAGCGGCAGGAGCACGACAGTGGTCACCAGCGCGGCCGCAGCAATGGCGGCCCACCGGCGCGCCCGCGGCTTCCCGTGGGGTACAGCGTTGCCGGACATGGCGGTCCTTCCTGGACAGGTGCCGGATCGGACAGCGCCTTGTACCGGGCAGGCCCCGCGAACAGCGTGCCTAGACCGACGCAACCCCCGGTCAAGCGCTTTGTTCGCACCTTATATTAACCTCCGGACCACCGGAAGCATTGTCGTTAGTCAATCTTTAAAGTTTCCGAACAGCAACGCGCCTGTGGGCCGGCA
>JAVEEO010000348.1 GCA_030840415.1 Pseudonocardiales bacterium
CGCAGCCGTCGGCCGGGCTGCCGGCACCGACCGCCAACGAGGCGTTCCAGGTGACGCCGACCGCCGGCGCGGCGACCGCGGTCGTCGACCCGCAACGCACCGTGCTGGCCAAGCCACCGGTCCGCAAGCTGGCCAAGACCCTGGGCGTCGACCTCCACACGGTCACCGCGACCGGCCCGAACGGCACCATCTCGCGCGAGGACGTCCAGCAGGCCGTCAGCACCCCGGCGGCGGCCGTCGCGGCGCCGGCTCGCGAGGCCGAGACCCGGATCCCGATCAAGGGGGTGCGCAAGCACACCGCCGCCGCCATGGTGGCCTCGGCCTTCACCGCACCGCACGTCACCGAATTCATCACCGTCGACGTCAGCGAGATGATGGAGCTGCGCAAGCGGATCGGCGCCCGGCGGGAGTTCGCGGGGGTGAAGGTCTCGCCGCTGCTGTTCGTCGCCCGGGCGGTGCTGTGGGCGGCCAGGCGCACCCCGATCATCAACTCCAGCTGGGACGAGGCAGCCGGCGAGATCGTGGTCAAGCACTACGTGAACCTGGGTATCGCGGCGGCCACCGACCGGGGCCTGATCGTGCCCAACATCAAGGGCGCGCAGTCGTTGTCGCTGCTGGAGTTGGCCCAGGCGATCGGCAGCCTGACCGACACCGCCCGGTCCGGCAAGACCCCGCCGGCCGACATGAGCGGCGGCACCTTCACCATCACCAACGTCGGCGTGTTCGGCGTCGACACCGGCACCCCGATCCTGAACCCGGGCGAGGCGGCGATCCTGGCCTTCGGCGCGATCCGCCGGCAGCCGTGGGTGGTCGGCACCGGCGACGACGAGCGGATCGAGCCCCGCTGGGTCACCCAGCTGGCGGTGTCCTTCGACCACCGCTCGGTGGACGGCCAGCAGGGCTCGGAGTTCCTGGCCGACGTGGCTGCGGTGCTGCGCGACCCGGGCCTGGCACTGCTCTAGTCGCCCTGGCGTCGGCCGGCCGCTGTCTCACCCGCGGGCCGGCCGGCCGCCGGCTGCCTGCCGCGCCGGCAGGGCGGCTTCGATCGCCGAGACCACCTCGTCGGACTCCGGCTCGGTGCGCGGGTCGAACCGGGCCGCCACCTTGCCGGACGGGTCGATCAGGAACTTCTCGAAGTTCCACCGGATGTCGCCGGTGTAGCCCTCGGCGTCGGGCACCCCGACCAGTTCGTCGTACAACGGGTGCCGGCCCTGGCCGTTCACCTCAACCTTCTCGGTCAGCGGAAAGCTGACCCCGTAGGTGGCCGAGCAGAACTCGGCGATCTGCTCGGCGCTGCCGGGCTCCTGGCCGCCGAACTGGTTGCAGGGCACCCCCAGCACGGTGAAGCCCCGATCGGCGAAGCGCGCCTGCAGCCGCTCCAGCCCCTCGTACTGCGGGGTCAGCCCGCACTTGGACGCGACGTTGACCACCAGGGTGGCAACACCCGGCCGGGGGGCGAGGTTGGCCGCCGGGGACGGGTCGCCACCGGCCTGGTCCGCGCCGGGCTGGGAGCTGAGGGGGGCTATCCGGACATCCGAGATCGACATGCCGCAAGCCTAGCCAGCGGTACCTGACCGGCATCTCGCCCACCCGCCCGCAGCCAGCCGGGCTGGAATATCTCTGACAGGCTGCCTGTTAGGCATATCGTGGTTATTGGATTGGATCTGTTAGGGAGATCTGATACGATGATTAACAGATCGAGGCAGCAAGACCTAGCTGGACGAACGAAGCGTGAGAACTCCTCGCCCGACCAGCCCGCCCCGATGAAACCGACAGGACGTCACCTCATCAGGCCGCAAGGCAGCAAGGGAGCTCGACATGGACATCAAGCGGAAGTTTCGCGCGCGGCGGGCGTACCGGCAGTACGAGCGTGCGCTGCTGAGCGCATCGCCCACGATGCGCAGTGAGCTGGTGGCGATGGCAGCCCACCAGAACTACTCCGGGCAGCGTTCCTTCAACTAGTGGCCGGCGCGGGTAACCGCGCCCCAGCCGCAGACCGGGTGCCCGCGGGCACCCGGGAATCGGCACCAGAACGCGCCCCGGCAGGCCCGCCCGGCATCCTCACCGATGCCGGGCGGGCCTGCTGCCGTTCCGGCGACCGCACGGGCGTGGCCGGTGCATTTGCGGTCAGGCCAGCTCAGATCCGGTACAGCCGGTCAGACCAGTGCCAGCGGTCAGACCAGTGTCAGACGAGTACCGCCGGGTCGCCGAGCCGGACCGGGCCACCGCGCAGCACCTCGACCTTGAGGCCGAGCTGCAGCTGGTGCTCGGCCGCCAGCAGCTTCAGGATGCGGCCGTCCGGGCCGAGTTCACCCTGCGGCAGGTCGACCATCACGCACCGCGGCATGCCGGTGCCCAGCCGTACCAGCACCTCCTCGCCCAGCCGCAGCTCACGACCGGCCCAGTCGTCCTCGACGAAGCCGGTACCGGCCACGTCCAGGACCAGGTTCGGACGGAACCTGGCGACGTCGACCGGCTCACCGAGCAGTTGCGAGAGCCTGCGCACCGCGGCGGTGCTGACCAGGTGCAGCGCCGACTCGTCGTAGTGCCGGACCCCGGCTTCCTGCCCCAGCCGCACCGGCCGCTCCAGCTGGGCGGTGAGCAGCTCGCCGGCGCCCGGCTCGTCGGCCCGGAACCGTTCGCCGCCCGGTGACTCGATCACCGGGACCGGCCGGGCCGATCCTGTCGGCCGGTCCGGCTCGTCTGCCGGCAGAAAGGCCCGGTAGCCGAGCAGGCCGTCGATCCGGCGGAACCGCCGGCTGGTCTTGCCACTGCCGATGCCGCCGTCCGGGGTGTATACGGCCCACTGCCGGTCACCCACCATC
>JAVEEO010000371.1 GCA_030840415.1 Pseudonocardiales bacterium
GCCGTCGGGCAGCTTCTCTTCTAAACCCATGTCAGCGGGCCAATCTCTGCGTTGGACATCGGTGGTCGGGGCACCCTGGTTCGCTCCCGGTCAGTCCCAGTCCAAACCACCGCGACGCCATACGTAGGCGTAGGCGACGAACACGGTGGCGATGAACAGGAAGATCTCGACCAGGCCGAAGAGGCTCAACTCCCGGCTGGCGACGGCGTAGGGGTAGAGGAAGATGATCTCGATGTCGAAGACGATGAACAGCATGGCGGTGAGGAAGTACTTCACCGGGAACCGGTTGGGTCCGGAGGCCATCGGTGCCGGCTCGATGCCGCACTCGTAGAAGGCCAGCTTGGCCTTGTTGTACCGCTTCGGTCCGGTTACCGTCGCGATCACCACCGAGAACACCGCGAACCCGAAGGCCAGCGCGAAGAGAACCACGATCGGCAGGTACTGCCCGAGCATCGTCGCCTGCCTCCCTTCTGTCTTCGTCCGAGATATTTCTGGGCAACCAGCCCGCTTGACAGGCACCGATCACGTTAGTCGGCCTGGCGCGTCAGCCACTGGTTAGGCTTACCTAAGCTCCTCATCGACGGGCTACCGCAGCGGCGGCGTGATGCGGGTCAGCGCCGAGATGATCCGGTCGCTGGCATCGCCGTCGTGCGGATCGGTCAGGTTCGCCAACAACTTCAGCACGAATCTCATCAACCGCGGGTGCGGCAGGCCGTGCCGGGTGCAGGCTCGCATCACCGCCGGCTGGCCGATCAGCTTCACGAAGGCGCCGCCGAGGCGGTAGTAGGCGCCCCATTCGGCGGCCATCGCGGCCGGGTAGCCGGCCAGCGCCCGCTCCCGGGCCGGGCCCGCCGGGCGGGCCAGCGCCTGCACCACAGCCTCGGCGGCGAACTTGCCCGACTCCATCGCGTACGGGATGCCCTCGCCGTTGAACGGGTTCACCGAGCCGCCCGAGTCGCCCACCAGCAGCACGCCGTCGCGGTAGTGCGGCGTCCGGTTGAAGCCCATCGGCAGGCCGGCGCCCTGGGTCGGGCACAGCGCGTTCTGCTCGCGCAGCCCCCACTCGGCCGGGGTGTTGTCCAGCCAACTGGTCAGCAGCGCCCGGTAGTTGGTCTTCTGGAAGCCCGCGCTCGAGTTCAGCACGCCCAGGCCGACGTTCACCGAGCCGTCGCCCATGCCGAAGATCCAGCCGTAGCCGGGCAGCAGCTTGGCGTCGTCGGCTCCGGGCGGGCCGTCCCACAGCTCCAGCCAGGACTCCAGGTAGTCGTCGTGGGTGCGCGGGCTGGTGTAGTAGCGGCGCACCGCCACCCCCATCGGACGCCGGTCGTTGCGCTGCAGGCCCAGCGACAGCGCGAACCGGCCGGACACCCCGTCGCAGGCCAGCACGATCGGCGCCCGGTAGGAGCGCTCGACCCGGCCCGACCTGTCAGCTCCGGACAAAGCCTGCACCCCGACCACCCGGCCCTGCTTGCTCAGCAGCGGCGCGGTCACCGAGGTCTGCTCGTGCAGCCGGGCGCCGGCCTTGACCGCGTGCCGCACCAGCAACTGGTCGAGGTCAGCGCGCGGCCGGACCAGGCCGTAGTCGGGGAACGAGGCGAGCTGGGGCCAGTCCAGCTCCAGCCGCATCCCGCCGCCGATCACCCGCAGGCCCTTGTTGTGCAGCCAGCCGGCGGCTTCGCTGACGTCGATGCCGAGCTCGACCAGGGCCCGGGTGCCGCGCGGGGTCAGCCCGTCGCCGCAGACCTTGTCGCGGGGAAAGGAGGTCTTCTCCAGCAGCAGCACGTCCAGGCCCGAGGTGGCCATCCAGTACGCGGCGGCCGATCCGGACGGGCCGGCACCCACCACGATCACGTCGGCGTCGTAGTGGTCGTCCTCGAGCGGTTCGGCAGCAGCGGACAGGGGGTGCGAGCCTTCGGCGATCGTCGTCATCGCGGCCCCTTCGGCTCGGCGGCAGGTACTGACACGTGGCGGGCAGGAGTTCGTGAAAACTTTCACGAGCTGCTGGTTCCAGTCTAAGCATGGGTTAAGCCGGCTGCCGCCCGGCGGGCACCCCTCCCCCTACGATGACGGGCATGAGCGACGCCGACGGCACCGGGGTACCGGCCGGATCGGGGCGGGCCCGCGACCTGGTCGGCCGGCGACGGCAGCGCCCGGTCCCTGAGACCGGCCGGGTGCACCACCTGGGAGCGGCACCGGCGGTGATGCCGGTGCTGGGCGAGGACAAGCCCGCCGAGCCTGCCGAGGAAACCGGGACTGCGGCGACCGCTCCAGCCGCCGTGCCCGGCTCGACCCGGACCGCGGCGGTGCAGCTCGCCTCCCGGACCCGCTGGGAGCTCGAGCAACTGCTGGCCGAACTGCAGGCCGAGATGGCCGGCGCCGCCGGCGCACTGGACTTCGAGACCGCCGCCCGGCTGCGCGACGAGGTGGCCCGGGTACAGGCCGAGCTGGACCGGCGACCGACCGGCTGACAGCTTGTGGCCACAAGTTTGAGCCACATTTGATACTAGGAAAAACCGGACAGAACTGGTAGTCATGTCCCCACGGGGGTCCTACTTCTCTCTGTCCGGAGGACTTACCGTGCTCAATCCCAGATTCAGGCCACGGCTGCTGACCGCTGCCGTCGGCTCCGTGCTCGCGCTCGCCATGACGGTGCTGCTCACAGCACCGGCCGACGCCATCACCGGTGGTTACGTCGCCCTGGGCGACTCGTACTCCTCCGGCGTGGGCAGCGGCAGCGAGTCCGGCAGCTGCCTGCAGAGCCCGACCGCGTACCCGGGGCTGTGGAACGCCGCCCACCATCCGAGCTCCTACCGGATGGTGGCCTGCTCCGGAGCCAAGACCACCGACGTCAACGCCAACCAGCTGTCGGCGCTCAGCTCCTCGACCGGCCTGGTCAGCATCACCATCGGCGGCAACGACGTCGGCTTCTCCAACATCATGACCACCTGCGTGCTCTACAGCGAGTCCGACTGCGTCGCCGCGGTGAACAAGGCCGAGGCGTTCGCCAACGCCAACCTGGCCAACCTGCTCAACGTCACCTACAACGGCATCCGCAGCCACGCCCCGAACGCCCGGGTGGTCGTGCTGTCCTACCCGGTCTTCTACCAGTTGGGGGTCTGGTACTGCATCGGGCTGAGCGAGACCTCCCGGGCCAAGCTCGACGAGGGCATCAACCTGGTCGACAACATCACCAAGACCGCCGCCACCAGTCACGGCTTCAGCTTCGCCGACGTGCGAAGTGCTTTCGTCGGCCACCAGCTCTGCTCCAGCGACAAGTGGCTGCACTCGCTGAACTACACCGACCTCACCGAGTCCTACCACCCGACCGCGGCCGGCCAGTCTGGCGGCTACCTGCCGGTGTTCACCTCGGCCGCCGGCTGAGTCCAGCCCTGAACGGCGCGCCGGCGCCCGTCTGAGGGGACGGGTGCCGGCGCGTTCTCGTGTCAGCGGGCGCCGGTGCGGCTCGCCGGCGGCACCTCGGCCGCTTCCAGCAGCTCCACCGGGCGGTGCTGCACCAGCCTGGTCAGCGCGATCACCGATGTCGAGCGGGCCACCCCCGGGATCTGGGAGACCTCCAGCAGCACCCGCTGGAGGTCCTCGTGCGAGCTGGCGGCCAGCCGGCAGTGCACGTCACCGGGGCCGGTGGTGGCGTAGGCCTCGACCACCGACGGGATGCCGGCCATCGCGGCGGTCACCTCGGCCAGCCTCCCCTGGGCGATCTCCAGGGTCGCGAAGGCGAGCACCGGGTAGCCGGCGGCGGCCAGGTCGACGTCCGGCCCGTAGCCGGAGACCACCCCATCGCGTTCCAGGCGTTCCAGCCGGGCCTGGATGGTCGCTCGCGACACCTGCAGCAGCCGGGACAGCTCGAGGTAGCCGGCCCGCGGGGTGTCACGCAGCGCGACCAGGATGGCCACGTCCAGCGAATCGAGTTCCCGCCTAGCCATTTTGCGACCTCCTACCGACACCTGCTGAGTCCAGAGTCGAATTCACCGATGTGGGCGTGGACGTGACGCACCCCAGCGAGCCTCGCCCCCCACCTCCGAACCCGCCCGGTTCGTCAACCTCGCCTACCAGGGCACGTTACGGTTCCGCTACGGCTTCGACTCCGGGTCCACGAACCCCTGGGCTGTCGGCTTGCTGTCATCAGAAGTGACCGAGTTGGTCGAGTAGACCCTGGGCTGCGGTGATGATGGCCTGAACGTGCTGAACCGCTTCAGCGGCCTCCTCGCTCGTGGCCTCGTCACCCGGGCGCTCCGGATACTCCAGTTCATTACGACGCCTCCGCAGTGCGCCGAAGGTACGCAAGCCCGGGCCGAACTGCGCCTGGGCGGCTTTCTCGACGGCGTAATGACCACCCCTTGTCGTGGGACGTAGTCCTTGGTGAGCCAGCAGAGCGGTCAGTGCTTGGCGAGCGGCGTCGTAGGCGAGCACGTAAGCGGAATCCGGGTCGCGCTCGACAACGGACCGTGCGGTTTCCAGCGTGACAACCGCCTTCTTCAGCAAGCGAGCACCGTTCGCGGCAGCGCCAGTGAGTTTCTGCAGGTCCCCGGCCGCGATCAGGGTTTCCACCTCAGCCTCGCCGCGCTTCCACCGGGCCATCAGGTCTGCACCGATCCAGGCGCGTCCAGCACGACGGTGTGGGCCGACGCCTTGATCTGCACGACCAAGGCATCGGCAGGGTCAGACCATTGCTTGGCGGAGCGGACGACCGGATTGACCTCGATGCCGAGCCTTGCCTGCGCCCGATCCGCAGCGTCGTAAAGGTCGGCGCGGTCGACCTTGCCCACGACGAGTACGTCGATATCGTGCGGCGGTGGTCCGGTCTCGCCGGCATACCGGGCGGCCCACGATCCGAAAATCACCACCTGCTCGGCACCATGGATGGCGAACTCCTCGGCGACAACGGACTTCGGGCCGAAGGTAGCCTGCAGGAGCTGAGTGAGCGCAGGTGCCGCCGGATGACCGGTGTTGGCACGTACAAGCCGATTTCGACCAAGAGAACGGCTGGTTATCAGGCCGGCCTTGTCCAGGCGGACCACTTCGCGGTGCAGGGTGGACAGCGGCACGCTCAAGCGCTCGGCAAGATCACTTACACCGAACTCCTGATCCGGATGCAGCAAGAGCCACATCAGCAACTCGGCCTGATGCTGTGACCTGAATACTGGCAGCAGGGCTGGCCCTTCGCTACGCATAACTGAAATATATATCCCGACCATCGGTAGCGTTGCAACGCTACCGCGTTACGCACCAGGACGGTTACAAGGCCGTCAACCGATGAGGGCCAGACGCCTCGGCATCTGGCCCTCATCTGACAGAAGGCAGCCCGATCTGACTACCGGACAGCGGGCCCGCTGACTACAGGTTGCCGCGGTGCTCCTGCTCGCGCTCGATCGCCTCGAACAGCGCCTTGAAGTTGCCCTTGCCGAAGCCCAGCGAACCGTGCCGCTCGATCAGCTCGAAGAACACCGTCGGGCGGTCACCGATCGGGCGGGTGAAGATCTGCAGCAGGTAGCCGTCCTCGTCGCGGTCGACCAGGATGCCGCGCGACTGCAGCTGCTCGATCGGCACCCGGACGTTGCCGATCCTGGCCCGCAGCTCGGGGTCTTCGTAGTAGGAGTCCGGGGTGGACAGGAACTCCACGCCCTCGGCCCGCATCGCGTCCACGCTGCGCAAGATGTCGTTGGTGGCCAGCGCCAGGTGCTGCACGCCCGGACCCTGGTAGAACTCCAGGAACTCGTCGATCTGGCTCTTCTTCTTGGCGATCGCCGGCTCGTTGAGCGGGAACTTGACCCGGTGGTTGCCGTTGGCCACCACCTTCGACATCAGCGCCGAGTAGTCGGTGGCGATGTCGTCGCCGACGAACTCGGCCATGTTCACGAAGCCCATCACCTTGTTGTAGAAGGCGACCCAGTCGTCCATCCTGCCCAGTTCCACATTGCCCACCACGTGGTCCAGGGCCTGGAACATCCGCTTCGGGGCGTCGGGACGCTTGACGAAGCTCGAGCTGCGCGGCACGTAACCGGGCAGGTAGATCCCGGTGTAGCCCGACCGGTCGATCAGGGTGTGCCGGGTGTTGCCGTAGGCCGCGATCGCCGCGGTGCGGATGGTGCCGTACTCGTCGCTGATCTCGTGCGGCTCGGCGAGGATGGTGGCACCCTGCGCGCGGGCCTGACGGATGCAGCGGTCGACGTCGGGAACCTCCAGGGCGATGTCGAGCACGCCGTCGCCGTGGGCGCGGTGGTGGTCCAGCAACGGACTGTCCGGGCTGACCCCGCCCGAGACCACGAAGCGGGCCGAGCCGCTGCGCAGGACGTAGGACTTGTGGTCGCGGTTGCCGGTCTCGGGGCCGGAGTAGGCGACCAGTTCCATGCCGAAGGCAGACTGGTAGTAGTGCGCGGTCTGGGTGGCGTTGCCGACCACGAACACCACGGCGTCCCAGCCGGTGACCGGGAACGGATCGGTGCTCTGGTCGTAGGGCACCAGGCCGACCAGTTGCTTGAGCTGCTCGAGGTTGAGATCGGCGTCGAGCTCGTCGGACGTCAGGGCCACGTCGGTGGTGGTCATCCACTCCTCCTCGGGTGCATGCGGCGACCGGGAACGGCCGTTACCCGCGGAAGGCCAGGATGCCGCTCAGTGCGATTGCTCAGCAAGATGCGTATCCCAGGTTGCCATTGTTGCACATCCTGACAGGCAGACAGGGCACTCAGTTGAGCACTATGCACAGTTCAGCGAGTCGGCAGCCAGCTGAACACCGGGTACCAGACCCCGAACGGGTCGTCGCTGTAGTGCAGCCGGCTGGAGCCGGGGTGCTCACCGACCGCGCCGGCCAGCACCTGCCACGCCACCCGGCCGGCCACCATCAGCTCGGCCGCCAGCCCGGCGTCGAGGTCGGCCAGGCCGGCCAGCCGACCCGAGGTCAGGCAGTCGCGCACCTGCTCGTCGAACGGCGCGGCCCGCGGGTCGAGGTAGCCCGGTGCCTTCAGCGACCGTCGCGCCGAGCCGTCGCCCATCACCAGCAGGCCGAGTGCGGCATCGTCGCCGGCACTGCCGGCCAGGGCTGAGCCGGCCAGCGCCGTGCCGGCCAGCGCCGTGCCGGCCAGCGCCGTGCCCGCCAGCGCTGTGCCGGCCAGCGATTTGCCG
>JAVEEO010000433.1 GCA_030840415.1 Pseudonocardiales bacterium
GATCGTCTCGATAGGCTGATCGTCCGATAAGCCAGGAAATGGTTGACATCGAGATCGGCTGCCTTCAAGATCTTGGCGATCTCGGGGGATCTCGTGATCATTCCTATCCGAAGGCTCACGATGACCCAGCCGCTCGACCCCACTTCCCAGCAGCAGCGCCACGACTACGCCCTTCCCATGCCGCCCCCGTCCACCGCTGATTCGGCGATGGCGCCATATGGCAGCGGCCCGGGAGCGGTGGTCCAGCCACGACGGGTGGGGGTGAGGCGCAGCGCATGGGGTGTCTGGTGGCTGTCAGGACTGACCTTCGGCATCTATTACCTGGTCTGGTACTACAAGATCAACGCTGAGTTGCGGGCCTTCGCCCCGGAGGTTGTCGAGGTGAATCCGGGAACGGCCGTGATCGCCCAGTTGTTTCCGATCTTTGCCTGGGTGAGCCTTGCCAACACGAGCACCCGGCTCAACAACGCGCACCGGGCGATTCAATCGCCAGTCCGGGTCTCCGGTGGTGTGGCGATCCTCGGCACGTTCTGGTTCAACTCCCAGACCCGGTATCTACAGCGCCGTCTCAACAGCTTGTGGGATGCGCAGGACACCCTCAGCGGGTACCCGGGCCGCTGATCCGCCGTCGCGTCGCTAGCGGACCGTCACGGTGAGGTTCGTGCTCAGCCCGTCGGCACCCCGGCTGTCACCGGTGACCCGCGCCCGGTAGAGGTGCGCGCCGACGGTGCCCGCGGTCAGCGCGAACCGGGCGATGCCGGCGGTGGCGCTGGTGGCCGTCGCGACCGCGGCCCAACTGCTGCCGTTGTAGGCCTCCAGGGTGACGGTGGCCGCGCGTGGCGCGGTCACCGTCGCGGTCACCGCGAACGCCAGCCCGGTGCCGACGTAGGTCGGGGCGCTGAGCGCGACCTTGGTGGTGACCGCGACCGGCACCCCCGCCGAGGCCGCGTCGACGTACCCGGCGACCGAGACGAGCTTGGCCACCAACGTGCCGTTCTCGGCCGGCGCCGCGGTCGCCGTGAAGGTGCCGGTGGTCGTGGTGCTGGCGCTGGTCAGCAGCACCAGGGCCCCGGTAGTGGTCTGCTCGTAGATCCGGACCGTGACGCCGGGCGCCGGGCCGGTGACGCCGCCGTAGCTCCGGCTGACGGTGCCGGTGAGCCGGTTGGCGGCACCGGCCAGTTGCGAGCCGAGCTGGGCGGCCAGCGTCAGCGTGGGCGTCCAGTTGCCGACGGTGAGGGAGCCGGCGGTGGCCCCGGCGGCCGGCTGGCCGGCGGTCCCGGCGAACCAGGCCGACAGCGTCCCGGACGCGCGCGGCGTCACGGTGGCCTTCCAGGTGCCGTTGGCGGCTACCGTCGCACTGCCCAGGGTGCTGACGACGCCGCTGCCCGAGGTGCTGCGGACGCTCACCATGGCGCCGGCCACCGGGCTCAGCGTGCCGCCGGCGTTGCGCTGCAGGGTGCCGGACACCAGCACGGGCGCGGCGTAGCCGACGTCGGTGGCGCCGGCCGTGGCGGTGAGCTCGGTGGTGGGCTGGCTGACCGTGAGGCTGCCGGCGCTCGCGCTGGCAGCGGTCCAGGACGGGCTGGCCGGCAGGGTCACTCCGAGGGTGCCCGACAGGGTCGGCTTGACCACCAACTGGTAGCTGCCGTCGGCGGCCGAGGTGACCCGGCCCAGCACCAGCAGCCGGCCGGCCGCGGTCTCGGTGACCTGCAGCGGCGCGCCGGCCAGCGCGACCGGGCCGCCGGCGGAGGTGTGGGTGGCGAAGCCGCTGACCGTCACCGGGTCGCCGTAGTAGGTCGCGCCGCGGTCGGCGGTGGCAGTCAGACCGGCGGTGCAGACCGAGGTGGTGACCGAGATCGAGCCGCCGGCGTAGGCGTTGAACGGCCCGACGGCCAGGGTGCTCGCGGTGAGCGTGACTGCGGTGGCGGTCAGCAGCGAGCTGCTGGCGACGCCGTTGGCATCGGTGGTGCCCCGGGCCAGGGCGACCGGCAGCGCGGTGCCGCTCTGCCGGCTGAACCCGACGCTGACCCCGCGCACCGGCGCACCGGTCGCCGCGTCGGTCACCGTGGCGCGCAGCGGGGTGGTCGCCGTGACGCAGGCGGCCTGCGGGCTGCCCGACTGGCCGGCGATGCCGAAGGTGACGGCCAGGTCGCGCTTGCTGCCGGTGGTGGCGAAGACCAGCGGCACGGTCACCGCCTTGGTTGCCCCGGCGGTGTCGGTGAGGGTGGCCGTGACGGTGGTGCTGCCGGTAGTGGTCGCCGGGCAGCTGATCGAGGTCTGGTCCGAGTTGGCCGCGCTGAAGGTGCAGTCGGTGCGGGCCGACTTCCACCGGATCGAGGTCAGCGCATCACCCGGCGGCAGGATCGGGGTCACCGACGCGGCCGTGCTCAGACCCGGCACCACCGGGCTGTCCACGGCGACGGTGGCGCCGAGCTTGGCGGGCGGCCCGACCGCGCCGGTGGCGCTGAAGGCGTCGGCGCCGGCCGGCGTGCCCAGCCCCGTCGGTCCGTCCCAGCCGGCCCGCGCGGTGCACAGCGCCGTCGCGCCGCAACTGCCGTTGCTGCCGGCGGTGACGTCGTTGAGGCTGTCGCTGTGCTGGTAGGGGTAGGTGTTCGGGTAGTCCGAGGCGCCCGGCGTGCCGGCCAGCGCGTAGACCGCGGCCACGATCGGCGCGGACGCGCTGGTGCCGCCGTAGACACCCCAGCCGCCGTGGTAGACCGCCACCCCGGTGTTCGGGTCGGCCACCGCCGACACATCGGCCACCGCACGGTTGGCGCAGCCGGTCGGGACCAGGTTCTGGATCGCGGGCTTGCCGAAGACGCCGGAGCAGCCGCTGCCGGCACCGGTCCAGGCCGTCTCGGCCCAGCCGCGGGTGCTGGCCGAGCGGATCAGCCGGGTGCCGCCGACCGCGGTGACGGTCGGGGCGCTGGCCGGGAAGCTGACGCCGTAGCCGTTGTCGCCGGTGCTGGCGGTGATCGCCACGCCGGGGTGGTCGAAGTGATAGGCCTGGCCGCCGGAGTCGCCGCCGCCGTAGCTGTTGGAGACGAACTTCGCGCCGAGGGCCACCGCCATGTCGACGGCGGCGCCGAGGTCGCTGGTGTAGGAACTGTTGGCCTCCACCAGCAGGATGTTGCACTGCGGGCAGACCGCCGAGACCATGTCGACGTCCAGGGCGATCTCACCGGCCCAGCCGGCGTTGGCGGCTGGCATCGGCGAGCTGGCGCCAGCCTGGTTGACCTTGCGGAAGCAGCCGTTGGCGGTGGTGCAGGCGGGCAGGCCGTACTGGGACCGGTAGACCGCCAGCTCGGACTCGGCGCTGGGATTGTCGTAGGCATCTACCACCGCGACGGTCTGGCCGCTGCCCAGGGTGGTGTCCAGGGCGTACGCCGAGACCAGGTCTGCCGGTCCGTAACCGGCGGGGGTCACCGACGGGGTGGCCACGCTCGGCTGGCTGACCAGGGCCGTCGGCTGGCTGACGTCGGTGCGGCGCACTGCCAGGCAGCGCATCTGACCCGGGGCGGGTGCCCCGCACAGCTCCTGGCTGGCCGGATCGGTGGTGCTGGCCCCGGCCGGCGGAACGGCCAGCGTGCCCACGGTCAGAACCCCCGCGATCAGGCTGCCCAGCAAGCGGGCACCGACGCCGACCCCGTTCATGTGCGACTCCATTCGACAAGCACGCCGTCAATCCTTTGACGACCAATTAACGCTAATTTAACTCAGCAGGTAACAAGTTGGCAACTGTGAGTAATCGAAGCTCCGGCTACCGGCTCAGCAGCCGGGCCAGGGCCGGATCGTCGTGCAACAGGGCGTCCAGCAGCCGCTGCGCGATCGCGGCCGAGTTCACCAGCGGCGACAGGGTGAACGCGCACAGCGCCGCGGCATAGGAGCCGGTGGTGGCCGCCTCGACGGCGGCCTGCTCGGCGGCGCGGACCGAGGCGATCAATCCCAGCTGGTGCAGGTCCAGCGGGGCCACCGGCAGCGGCCGGGCGCCGGTGGCATCCACCCGGCACGGCACCTCGATCACCGACTCGGGCGGCAGGCCGGGCAGCGTGTCCTGGTTGGCGACGTTGACGATCAGCCGGTCGGCCGATCCGCCGGACAGCGCGTGCATCAGGTCGAAGGCCGCCTCCTGGTAGCCGCCACCGGCCAGGTCCTGCTCGTCGCGCGGCTGGTCGGCCGGGCGTGCCTCGGCCAGGTAACTCTCCTCCCGGCGACGCCGGGTCGCCTCCCACCGGGCCGCCGCCTCGGCCGGCCGGGCAGCGGCGGCGGCGTAGAAGTCCCGCTGCTCGCGCAGCAGGAACTCGCCCCGGGTCGGACCGGTCGCCGTCACCGCAAGAGCCTCGGCGTGGTGGTAGTAGAAGTGCAGGTACTCGTTCGGGATGGCTCGCAGCGCCCGCAGCAGCGCTCCGCCGAACAGCCGGCCCTCCTCGAAGGAGGCCAGCGCGGCCTCGGAGCGCAGCAGGCCCGGCAGCAGATCGACGCCGTCGCGCACCAGGGCGCGCAGCCAGCCCAGATGGTTGATGCCCACGTAGTCGGCCGCCACCCGCCCCGACCGCAGCTCGGCCTCGGCGACGCCCAGCGCCCGGGACGCCCGCCGGACCAGTCCCACCGGCGAGTCGCAGATCCCGATCGCCCGCTCGCCCAGCACCGTCCGGCTGGCCTCGGTGACCATGCCGGCCGGGTTGGTGAAGTTGACCAGCCAGGCGCGCGGCGCCAGGTCGGCGACGGTGCGGGCCAGCTCCAGGGCAACCGGCAGCGTCCGCAGGCCGTAGGCCAGTCCACCGGCACCCACCGTCTCCTGGCCCAGGACGCCAACCGACAGTGCCCGGCGCTCGTCGGCCACCCGGCCCGCCGCGCCACCCACCCGGATCGCCGAGAACACGAAGTCGGCATCGCGCACCGCGGCGGTGACCGAGGTCTCCAGCCGCAGCCGGATCGCGGGGTCCGGCGGCAGCACCCGGCCGATGGTGGCCAGCCGGTCGGCGTCGACGTCGTGCAGCACCAGCTCGTCGATGCCGAGCTCCGGGCGGCGCAGCAATTCCCGGTACACCAGCGGGACCCGGAACCCGCCGCCGCCAACCACCACCAACCGCATGGAGGACAACCCTAGCCAGCGGTGGCACCCTTCTAGGCGTGGCCGAGCCCGACTTCGACGTGATCATGCAGGGCACCGTGTACTTCGACGTGGTGCTGACCGGCCTGCCCGGCCTGCCCAGCCAGGGCACCGAAGTGCTGGCCGAGGGAATGGGTTCCTGTCCCGGCGGTGTCGCCAACCTGGCGGTGGCGGCGAGCCGGCTGGGCCTGCGGACGGGCCTGGCTGCGGTGTTCGGCGACGACGTCTACGGCGATTTCCTGTGGCGGACGCTGGCCGAACAGGAGGGCGTCGACCTGTCCCGATCCCGCCGGCTGGCCGACTGGCACTCACCGGTGACGGTGTCGCTGGCGGTTTAGCGCGACCGGGCGATGATCACGCACAGCCATCCGTCCCCGGTGGGCGCCGACGTCCTGCTGGCCGACCCGCCCGCGGCCGCGGCGGGCGTGGTGCATCTCGGCGAGCAGCCGCAGGCCTGGGTGAGCGCCGCGCGCCGGCAGGGCATGCTGCTGTTCGGCGACGTCGGCTGGGACCCCAGCCAGCAGTGGTCACCTGACCTGCTGCACCAGTTGGCCGAGCTGCACGCCTTCCTGCCCAACAGTGCCGAGGCGATGGCCTATACCCGTACCGACGACCCGCAGGCCGCCCTGATGCGGCTGGCCGACGCGGTGCCGGTGGTGGTGGTGACCTGCGGCGGCCAGGGTTCGATCGCGATCGACTCGATCACCGGTGAGGAGGAGTGGGTTCCCTCGCTGCCGGTCAACTCCGTCGATGCCACCGGTGCCGGCGACGTCTTCGCGGCCGCGTTCGTGCTGGCGAGCCTGCGGCGCTGGACGCTGCGCAACCGGCTGGCGTTCGCCAACCTGTGCGCGGCGCTGTCGGTGCAGCAGGTGGGCGGCTCGCTGGCCGCACCCGGCTGGGGCGACATCGCGGACTGGCTGCATGCGGTCGGCGTCCAGGCGGCGGCGGGCTCACGGGCGGCCGGCGTGCTGCTGCACAGTTACGAGTTCCTGGCCGGCTGCATCCCGGCCGGCCCGGCTCCGACGGTTCGCCGGGCCAGCGCCACCATCGCCCGGACCTCGGACGCCTGAGCCCGGCCGGGCTCGGAGCCGCGGGGCTACACCACGGCCGGCAACTGCTCCGGGGGGCTCTCGACCAGTCCCAACCGGACGGCGGTGAGCAATGCCTGCGACTTGCTGTTCGCGCCGAGCTTGTCGTAGAGGCGGGCGACGTAGGTCTTGGCCGTCGAGGCGCTGATGTGCAGCCGGATCGCCAGGTCCGGCACCGACAGGCCGGCCAGCAGCAGGCAGAGCACCTGACGCTCGCGCTCGCTGAGGGCCGGCAGCGCGGGTGCCTCCCGCCGCCGGCGCAGTGCCGCGGCCAGTCCCCGGGAGCTGAACGAGGACGCCGACACCGCCGCGTGCCGGATCGCTCCGAGGATCTCCGGTGCCGACGCGGTCTTCGACACGAAGGCCGACGCGCCGGTTTCCAGAGCGCGGAACAGGACGTCGTCCTCACCGCGTGCGGTGAAGATGACGATGCCCAGTCCTTCGAACCGGTCGCGCAGTTCGGCGGCCAGTTCCAGGCCGGGACGGTCGGGCAGCGACAGTCCGATCGTCACCACGTCCGGCTGCAGTGCGCCGATCAGGCCGACCGCTTCGGCCGCGGTGCCGGCCTCACCGACCGTGCTCAGGTCCGGTTGTTCGTTCACCATCAGTGCCAGCCCCAGCCGGGTCACCGGATGGCGGTCGACGAAGAGCAGTCTGGCTGCCGTCATGGCGCGTTCCAGGTACCCCGCGCAACAACGGTCGGTCGAACCGTTGTGCTGATTTTCATATCCCCCCGCTTAAGCCCTACTTCGACTTAACGTCCGGCATAATCAAAGCACACTAGAGTCTTATGTGCTCCTAAAGATCTGCTCAAGGTCCGCAGGCGGTTCGAGCCTATTTGCGAAGCTCGCGATTACCCCCTGCAGCATTGCCGATACTGCCCGCGTGCGGTTGTCGGCCAATCGGCTGACGCAGGTCTGTCCGTTCACCCGCTGCTGCTACCGCGGCATTTCCGTCACGCTCGCTTCACACGATTTCGAATCGGCAGGAACGAGCCTGGGACGGGAGTCCGGTATGACGATCGTCTGCGAGCCGGACGTCCGAGCGGCCCGGGTCCTGGCGGCGGCCATCGGCGGCGAGGTCCGGGCCGTCCCGGCGCTGGGTGAGGTCTCGGCGCTGCTGGCCGAGACCGGCGCCCGGTGCGCGGTGGTGCTCGGTGCCGGCCTCGACTTCGAGGAGGCATTGCGGTTCACCGAGCACCTGCACGTCGATCACCCTGCGGTAAAGGTGATCTTGCTGCGCGAGCGGGGTTCGACCGTCGAGACCGGCCGGGCAAGCGCGGCCGGGGTGGCGGCGGTGTTCGATCCGGCTGCCCACGATCAGATCGCTCACGCCTGTTCGGTTGACGGCCTGCGTGCCGACGGCCAGGTCTTCACGGTGTTCGCCGCCAAGGGCGGCTGTGGCAAGACCATGCTGGCCACCAATCTGGCCGTCGCCCTGCGCGGTGCCGGCGAACGCCGGGTGTGCCTGCTCGACCTCGACCTGGACCACGGCGACGTGGCCTCGGTACTGGCCCTCGATACCGACCGGACACTGGCCCGCCTGATCGCCGGCGGTGAGGTTGGCGAACTGCTGGACCGCGGTGAACTGGTCACCGCCGCCCCGCGCACCGGTCTGGACTGCATCCTCGCGCCGGTGGCGCCCGGTGACGCCGAGCGGGTCCGGCCGGCCAGGATCGACCGGTTGCTGCGAGCGTTGACCAGCCGCTACGACGCCGTCGTGGTCGACCTGCCGGCCCGGTTCTCACCGGCGGTGCTGGTCGCGCTCGACCACGCCCACCACCACCTGGTGGTGTCCACCCCGGAGCGTCCGGCATTGAAGAATCTGCGGCAGACACTGGATATTCTCGATCTGCTGGGCTACTCCCGCGCCGCTCGCGCGGTGCTGTTCAACCGTTCTGACCTGTCCGCGGCGATCTCGGCGGCGGACGTGGCGGCAGTCGTGCGGGGCCCGATCGCCGCACACCTGCCCTCCAGCCGCGACGTCGCGGCATCGATCAACCAGGGCGTGCCGCTGATGGCCGCCCAGCCGGCACATCCGGTCAGCGTCGCCATCCGGCGGTTCGCCGACCGTTACACGCCGGTGCTGCCCACGGCGAACATCGCCCGGGCAACGTAAAGGCCGCGACGGCCGACCTGGCCGCTCGCCTCATCAAGGGGGAAAGCAATGCTGGAACAACTGCGCAAGGCACGCGAGGAAGAGAGCGGGTTCACGCTCATCGAGCTCCTGATCGTGATCGTGATCCTCGGCGTGCTCGCCGGCATCGTGGTCTTCGCCGTCAACGGCATCACCGACCGCGGCAACGTGGCGGCCTGCAAGTCCGACGTCAAGAACTACGAGGTCGCCTCCGAGGCCTTCTACGCCAAGAGCAAGCCCACTGCCTACGCCGGCTCCGCGCAGGCACTGGTGGACGGCGGAATGCTCCGGGAACTGCACGCTGACGGCGACAACGGCTACAGCGTCGTCTACACCCCTGACGGCAAGGTGACGGCCACCGGCCTGACCGGCTGCCCGTAGTCCGGGGGGAGGGAGGGCTGCGGTCGCGGCCCTCCCTCACCGGCTCGCCACCGACATGCTCTAGGGAAAGGCGCGTCCCATGCAGGGTAATCTCACCGGCAGCCGCATCGACGAGCTGCTCGACCGGCTCTGGCGAGCCGGCGGCACCGACCTGCTGCTGACGGCCGGCCTGCCGCCCCAACTGCGGGTGCACGGCGACCTGATGCCGGTGGCCGGCGAGACCAAGCTCAGCGGCGCCGACACCGAGGCGCTGCTCGCCGAGCTGCTCAGCCCCGCCCAGTTCGGCGTGTTCGCCAGCAGGCTCGAGTACGACTTCTCCTTCAGCTGGCGCAACGAGGCCCGGATCCGTGGCAATGCCTTCAGCCAGCGCGGCGAGACCACCCTGGCGCTGCGGATGATCCCGCGCGAGATCCCGACCATGCAGCAGCTGGGCCTGCCGCCGGTGCTGACCCACTTCACCCGCCAACACCAGGGACTGGTGCTGGTCACCGGTCCCACCGGCTCGGGCAAGTCCACCACGCTGGCCGCCATGATCGACGAGATCAACAGCTTCCGGGCCTGCCACATCCTCACCATCGAGGACCCGATCGAGTACGTGCACGAGCACAAGCGCTCGGCGGTCAGCCAGCGCGAGGTGGGTGCTGACACCGCGTCCTTTCCCGACGCGCTGCGCGCGGCACTGCGGGAGGATCCCGACGTGGTGCTGGTCGGCGAGATGCGCGACCTGGACTCGATCCGGTTCGCGCTCACCATCGCCGAGACCGGCCACCTGGTCTTCGCCACCCTGCACACCAACGACACCGCGCAGGCGCTGTCGCGGATCGTCGACGTCTTCCCCGCCGAGCAGCAGGCCCAGGTGCGCGTCCAACTCTCCGCCGCGCTGACCGGCATCGTCTACCAGCGGCTGCTGCCCAAGACCGGTGGCGGCATGATCGCCGCCTACGAGGTGCTGGTCGCCACCTCGCCGGTGCGCGGGCTGATCAAGGAGGGCAAGAGCCACCAGCTGCGCAACACCCTGATCACCGGCCAGCGGGACGGCATGGTCACCTTCGAGCAGTCGCTGTCGGCGCTGGTGCAGCGAAACCTGGTCAGCTACGACGACGCGCTGGCCCGCAGCCTGTATCCCAAGGACATCGTGCCCGTGCAGCGAACTCCGGTCGGGGTGACGGCGTGAGGCGGCGCGCTCGCCACCAGGCCGACGCCGAGGAATTCGAGCCGGCGCAGGCAGCGGATGCCGCCCAGCCGCCGACCGACTTCGAGGTGCGCGAGGGCGGCCGCCGGCTGGGGGAGCTGATCGTCGATGCCCGGCTGGCCACCCCGGCCCAGGTGGTGGCGGCGCTGGAGGAGGCCCAGCAGGGTGCCACCAAGCGGCTGGGACGGCTGCTGCTCGACCGCGGCATCATCACCGAGCGGGACCTGACCCGGATGATCGCCGAGCAGAGCTCGGTGGCCGCGGTCGACCTGCGCAGCGTCACGCCCGATCCCGAGGTGGCCGGCCTGATCACCGCCGACAGCGCCCGGGCGCTGCTGGCGCTGCCGCTGTCGGCCGACGACGACGGCGTGCTGGTGGCGGTGGCGGACCCGAACGAGACCACCATCGCCAGCCTGCGCGGGCTGCTCGGCCGCGACGTCCGGATCACCGTCGCCGGCCAGTCCGACCTGCTGCGGGCCATCGACAACACCTACCGGGCGATCACCGGGGTCAGCTCGCAGGTCAAGCTGTTCGAGGCCCGCGACGGCCTGCGCCGCGACGCCGGCCGGATGGACACCGCCGCCGCGGCCAACGACGAGGCACCGGTCGTGCGGGTGGTGCAGATGATGATCGCCCAGGGGGTGCGCGACCGGGCCTCCGACATCCACATCGAGCCGCAGAACGACCGGGTCCGGGTGCGCTACCGGATCGACGGCGCGTTGCACGACGTGCTGGACCTGCCCGGCTCGATGGGCCCGGCGATCGTCAGCCGGATCAAGATCCTCGGCGGCATGAACATCGTCGAACGCCGGCGTGCCCAGGACGGCCAGATCAGCACCGAGATCGAAGGGCGCGCGGTCGACATCCGGGTCTCGACGACCGCCGTGGTGGGCGGCGAGAAGGTCGTGCTGCGGCTGCTGGACAAGAGCCGGCCACTGTTCAAGCTGGAGCAGCTGGGCATGCCGGCCGAGATGGCGCGCCGGTTCGCCGCCACGCTGCGCGCCCCGTACGGCATGGTGATCTGCGCCGGCCCCACCGGCAGCGGCAAGACCACCACCCTCTACGGCTCGCTGGCCGAGATCAACAGCCCGGACCGCAACATCATGACCATCGAGGACCCGGTCGAGTACACCTTCGCCTCGATCAACCAGATCCAGATCAACGAGCAGGCCGGCATCACCTTCGCCGGCGGGTTGCGCTCGATCCTGCGGCAGGACCCGGACGTGATCCTGGTCGGCGAGGTGCGTGACGTCGAGACCGCCCGGATCGCCGTCCAGTCGGCACTGACCGGGCACTTCGTGCTGTCCTCGCTGCATGCCACCGATTCGGTCTCGGCACTGCACCGGCTGATCGACATGGGCATCGAGACCTTCCTGATCGCCTCCTCGGTGACCGCCGTGCTCTCCCAGCGCCTGGTCCGCCGGATCTGCCCGTACTGCCGCGAGCCCTACCAGCCCTCGGCCGAGGAGCTGGCCTTTCTGCGGACCATCGGCGGCGAGGCACCGGACGGCGGGTTCCTGCACGGAGCCGGCTGCAACTTCTGCGCGCAGACCGGTTACCTGGACCGGACCGGTGTCTATGAGATGTTGCGAATTTCCGAGGGCATCCGCGAGCTGGTGCTGGACCGCGCCTCGCACGAGGACCTGCGCAAGCTGGCCCGGTCCGAGGGGATGAGCACCCTGCTGGAGGAAGCGGTCGGCCTGGTGCGCGGCGGCACCACCAACCTCGCCGAGATCATGCGATCCGTATACGTGATGGGGGTCTGATCGTGCCCAGTTTCAGCTATTCGGCCACGCTGCCGTCCGGCAAGACGGCCCGCGGCACCGAGCGGGCGGCCAGCCGGGAGGCGGTCGAGCTCG
>JAVEEO010000543.1 GCA_030840415.1 Pseudonocardiales bacterium
GTGGAGGTCACGCCCACGGTCAGCGCCACCGACAACGCGGACTCGAATCCGGTGGTGACGCTCGTCGGCGTTCAGGTAGACCAACCTGATGACGGCCAAGGTGACGGCGACACCGTTGGCGACGTCGAGGTCACGACAGATGGGCGGATCTTGGTGCGGGCAGAGCGCAGTGCCACGAACGGTGCCCGTGCCTACACGATCACCTACAAGGCCAGAGATCGTTCTGGCAACGTCGGTTTTGGCAGCGCGACCGTAGTCGTCCCGAAGGACAACTCAAGCAAGTAATCAGCAGCTGCCGAGTCAGGCGGTGGAGGGCGAGCTCCACCGCCTGATGTGCCCGATAGAGGAGTAGTACCGACAGTGCCGCCGAGGCTCCTTGCGGAACCGGGGCTGTCGGTCCTTCAAACCTGTCAGTGCCCGGCGTGGGGGTTGTCGGCCAACCGCTTGCGGCTGGCGTCGATCTCGGCCTCGGCCTCGGCCCGGCCCACCCAGGACGCGCCCTCGACGCTCTTGCCCGGCTCCAGGTCCTTGTAGACCTCGAAGAAGTGCTGGATCTCCAGCCGGTCGAACTCACCGACGTGGTGGATGTCGCGCAGGTGCTCCAGCCGGGGGTCGTTGGCCGGCACGCACAGCACCTTGTCGTCGCCGCCCTTCTCGTCGGTCATCCGGAACATCCCGATCGCCCGGCACATCACCAGCACGCCGGGGAACAGCGGATCGCCCTGCAGCAACACCAGCGCGTCCAGCGGGTCGCCGTCCTCGCCGAGGGTGTTCTCGATGAAGCCGTAGTCGGCCGGGTACTGAGTGGAGGTGAACAGCGTCCGGTCCAGCCGGATCCGGCCGGTGGCGTGGTCGACCTCGTACTTGTTGCGGCTGCCCTTGGGAATCTCGATCAGCACGTCGAACTCTTGCATTCCGGGCTCCTCTCGCGGCTGGCGGCTTCGGTGGAATGACGGGTGGTCGAAGAAGGGGTCAGACAGTGCCGCGCGCCGCCCGCGCTGATGCGCGATACGTTTATTGTGGCCTACTGTGGCGCGCCCCAACACAACGCCGGCCCGGGGAGCGCGGGCGAACCGGCCGGTCCGGGCAGCCCGGCCGGCCCGGTCGGCGCTGCTGCTGGTCCTGGCGCTGCTGCTTGCCGCGATCGGCTACCTGGGCGTCGGCACCGGACGCCAGCTGCTGGCCGACCGGTCCTTCCGCCCGATCGCGGTCCCGGCGCCCACCGCCGCACCGCCGGGGATCGGCGCCCTGCTGTCGCAGGCTCCAGCTCCGCCGGCGGCCGCCCGGTCCCGGCCGAACGCGCCCGTCCCCACCCCGGCCGGGGTGGCCGCGGCGCTGGCCGGCGCGCTGGCCGATCCCGAACTCGGCCCGTCGGTGGCCGGGCAGGTCTTCGACGCCGATACCGGCGCCCTGCTCTTCGACCAGCGCTCTACCGAATCGGTGGCACCGGCCTCGACCGCCAAGCTGCTGACCGCGGCCGCCATCCTGAGCGTGCGGCAGGCCGGTGACCGGTTCAGCACCCGGGTGGTCGCCGGGGCCGAGCCCGGCACCGTGGTGCTGGTCGGTGGCGGTGACCCGACGCTGTCGGCGGCACCGGCCGGCCAGCCGACCCGGTACGCCGTGGCCGCCCGGATCACCGACCTGGCGGCCCGGGTCAAGGCCGGCCTGGGCGGCACCGCGGTGCGACGGGTGCTGGTGGACGACTCGGCCTTCACCGGCCCAGGCAGCGCGCCGGGCTGGGACCCGGTCGACACCCCGTCCAGCTACGCCAGCCTGATCACCGCGACCATGGTCGATGCCGGCCGGGACAGCGCGGACGCCGAGATCCGCTCGGCGGCGCCGGAGCTGGCCGCCGGTACCGCCCTGGCCGACGCGCTCGGCGGTGCCGAGGTGGGTCCGGGCCAGGCGCCGGCCGGGGCCCGGCTGCTCGGCCAGGTGCGCTCGGCCCCGGTGGACGTGCTGGTCGAGCAGATGATGCGGGCCTCGGACAATGTCATCGCCGAGGTGCTGGCCCGCCAGGTCGCGATCGCCACCTCCCGGCCGGCCAGCTTCGCCGGGGCGGCCGAGGCGATCCGGGCCGTGCTGGGCGGCGCCGGCATCGAGATCGGCACCGGCATGGTGGATGGCAGCGGCCTGTCGGTACGGGACCGGATCCCGGCCGCCGCGCTGGCCCGCGCCCTGCTGGTCACCCTCGATCCCGCGCACAGCCGGTTGCGCCCGCTGCTGAGCGGGCTGTCGATCGCCGGCTGGGACGGCACCCTGCTCGACGAGGGCCGGTTCAGCGGCCCGGCGGCCATCGCGGACGGGGCGGTCCGGGCCAAGACCGGCACCCTGACCGGGGTGTCCGGGATGGCCGGCCTGGTCACCGACGCCGACGGCCGGCTGCTGGTGTTCAGCTTCGTGGCCGACCAGGCACCGGCCGAGGGTCCCAGCCGGGTTGCCGTGGACGCACTGGTGGCAACCCTGGTGCGCTGCGGCTGTCGCTGAGCGCCGGTGCGCTGGGGCTGGTGCCGGTAGCGCGCCGGTACGGTGGGAGCCATGACGTCCCTGGTCGATTGGTCGGTTGCCGAACGCAGCGCCAAGGCACTGGCTCCCCAGCCGCCGGCGATCAGCCCGGACCAGGCGCAGGCCACCGTGGCCGAATTGCGCCTGGCCGCGGACCGGGCGGCCGGCCTGGTCGCCGAGCTGACCCGGCTGACCGAGCCCGCCGTCACGGCGGCCACCGTGGTGGTGGACCGGCCGGGCTGGATCGCGGCCAACGTCGCCAGCATGTCGACGGTGATGGATCCGCTGACCGAGAAGCTGATCGCCGCCAAGAATCCCGGCCGGCTCACCACCGCGGTCGGCGGCCGGGTGACCGGCGCCCAGGCCGGCGCGGTGCTGGCCTTCCTGTCCGGCAAGGTGCTCGGCCAGTACGAGTTCTTCTCGGTGCACAACGGCCAACTGCTACTCGTGGCGCCGAACCTGGTGGCGGTCGAACGCGCCCTGAAGCTGGACCCGAGCGACTTCCGCCTGTGGGTCTGCGTGCACGAGGTGACCCACCGGGTGCAGTTCACCGCCGTGCCGTGGATGCGCGAGCACATGCTGACCGAGATCCAGGCGCTCACCGACGCCCTGGACCTGGACCCGGAGGCGATCCGCGAGCGGGTCAAGGGCGTCGTGACGGAGCTGGCCAAGGCTGCCCGCGGCGGCGGTGACGGCAACGGCCTGCTGGCCGCGCTGACCTCGCCGGAGGCGCGGGTGGTGATGGACCGGGTCACCGGGTTCATGTCGCTGATCGAGGGCCACGCCGAGTACGTCATGAACGCCGTGCCACCGGCGGTGATCGCGTCCCAGGCCGATATCGAGCGCAAGTTCGCCGCCCGCCGGCGCCGCGGCGCGAACCCGCTGGACCGGCTGCTGCGCAGCCTGCTGGGCATGGACGCCAAGACCCGGCAGTACACCCAGGGCTCGGAGTTCGTCCGGTCGGTGGTCGACCAGGTCGGCCTGGACGGCTTCAACGCGGTCTGGACGTCGCAGGAGACGCTGCCCAGCAAGGCCGAGATCACCGCCCCGTCCACCTGGGTGAAACGGGTGCACGGCTAGCAATGGGCCCGCATCCGGCGGTGGCTGCCGTCCGGCTGGCGCTAGGTCGGGCGCTGGCCGGCCATCCGGTGACCACCCCGGCCTTCGTGGCCTGTTCCGGCGGCGCGGACTCGCTCGCGCTGGCCGCGGCGCTGGCTTTCGAGAGCAATCGGACCGGCCGCCCGGCCGGCCTGGTCTGCATCGACCACGGCCTGCAGGACGGCTCGGCCGCCCAGGCCGAGCGGGTGGGCGTCCTGGGCTACGAGCTCGGGCTGGACCCGGTGCAGGTGCTGCGGGTCGAGGTCGGATCCGCCGGCGGGCCAGAGGCGGCTGCCCGGGCGGCGCGCTATACCGCCTTGCGGCCGTTCCTCGAGCAGGGTCTGGTGCTGCTCGGCCACACCGCCGACGACCAGGCCGAGACGGTGCTGCTGGGATTGGGACGCGGGTCCGGGCCGCGTTCGATCGCCGGCATGCGGGCCGCGCAGGGCGGCTACCTGCGTCCGCTGCTGGCGCTGCGGCGCTCCGACACCGAGGCGGCCTGCCGGGCGCTGGGACTGCCGAGCTGGCAGGACCCGCACAACAGCGACCCCCGATTCCGGCGGGTCCGGTTGCGGCAGGAGGTGCTGCCGTTGCTGGAGGACGTGCTGGCCGGCGGCGTCGTCGAGGCGCTGGCGCGCACCGCCGGCCAGCTGCAGGCCGACCTCGACACCCTGGAGCTGCTGGCCGAGCAGGCCCTGGCGGCAGCAGCGGCCGACGGGCCGCACGCCGGTTCGCTCGGGGTCGAGGCGGTGCGCCGGCAGCCGGACGGCATCCTCAGCCGGGTGCTCAAGGCGTGGGCCGAACGCGGCGGCGCCGGGCCCCTGGCTGCCGCCCATGTCCGGGAGTTGGGGCGGCTGGTGACCGACTGGCGGGGCCAGGCGGGGGTGGACCTGCCGGGCGGTTACCGCGCCGAACGGGTGTCTGGCACGCTAAGGCTCACCGCGCCAGCCGGCGGTCCCAGCGAGCGGCCCTGCCGGCCGGGTGCCGGCGCCGCCATCGAGACCTCCAGTGCCTCCCGAGGAGAGACAGTGTCCGTTCTGGACGACGACATCGAAGCGGTGGTGGTGTCCGCCGAGGACATCCGCACCAAGATCACCGAGCTGGCCGGCACGATCGACGCCGACTACGCCGACCGCGAGCCGCTGCTGGTGGGCGTGCTCAAGGGCGCGGTGATGTTCATGTCCGACCTGGCCCGCGGGCTCAGCCGGCCCTCGACCATGGAGTTCATGGCCTGCAGTTCCTACGGCTCGTCCACCACGTCCTCGGGGGTGGTGCGCATCCTCAAGGACCTCGACCGCGATGTCGCCGGCCGCGACATCCTGATCGTCGAGGACATCATCGACTCGGGCCTGACCCTGTCCTGGCTGTTGAAGAACCTGCACGCGCGCAATCCGGCCTCGGTCGAGGTGGTGGCGCTGCTGCGCAAGCCCGACGCCGCGAAGGTGCCGGTTCCCGTCAAGTACGTCGGCTTCGACATCCCCAACGAGTTCGTGGTCGGGTACGGCCTGGATTACGCCGAGCGGTACCGGGACCTGCCCTACATCGGACGCCTCAAGCCTTCGGTCTACGGCGGGTAGCGAAGCGCCGCCGTAGGCACATGACTCGGTCTACGGCGGGTAGCGAAGCGCCGCCGTAGGCACATGACTCGGTCTACGGCGGGTAGCGAAGCGGCTCCATAGACAATGAGGAGCGCCACGGCGGCTGACGGAGTCGGCCGCCGAGGCGAGGGTTCCTGATAACCCTCCATGAGGAGGACACACTCTGCGACCAGCTCACATATTCTGGTAGGGGAGGAACTCCCGCGCTGTGCGCAGCGTTCGATTAAAGCAGGCCCCATCGGCTGCGTGTACCGTCCGAACCAGCAATTTCCGGCCCCTGATCAGGAGGACTCGCCCGGTTGTCCCGACCGGGCGGACGCAATATGGATCGTAAGCGCCTCGCTCGCTCACCGATACTGTGGATCGCCGTCGCAGTCATCCTGCTCTTCGCCCTGCCGCAGATGCTGTCCGGCGGCAGCTCCTATAAGACCGTCAAGACGTCTGACGCGCTGTCGCAGATCACCTCGGGCAACGTCAAGACGGCGACGATCCACGACAAGGAGTCGCGGGTCGACCTGGATCTGAAGGCCCCGTTCGACGGCAAGTCCAAGATCAGCGCCTCCTACCCGGCCGACTTCACCCAGACCCTGACCAGCGACCTCGTCAAGTCCAGCGGTGCGACGTTCAACACCGTACAGAGCAAGGAGAACGCGCTCGTCAGCATCCTGCTGTCGCTGCTGCCGATCCTGCTGATCGCCTTCGTGCTGTTCTTCGTGATGTCCAACCTGCAGGGCGGTGGCTCGAAGGTGATGAGCTTCGGCCGCAGCAAGGCCAAGCTGGTCAGCAAGGACACGCCCAAGACCACCTTCGCCGACGTCGCCGGTGCCGACGAGGCGATCGAGGAACTGGAAGAGATCAAGGACTTCCTGTCCAACCCGGCCCGTTACCAGGCGATCGGGGCGAAGATCCCGAAGGGCGTGCTGCTCTACGGCCCGCCCGGCACCGGTAAGACGCTGCTGGCCCGCGCGGTGGCCGGTGAGGCCGGCGTGCCGTTCTACTCGATCTCGGGCTCGGACTTCGTCGAGATGTTCGTCGGCGTCGGTGCCTCCCGGGTGCGTGACCTGTTCGAGCAGGCCAAGTCCAATGCCCCCGCGATCGTGTTCGTCGACGAGATCGACGCCGTCGGCCGGCACCGCGGCGCCGGCATGGGCGGCGGCCACGACGAGCGCGAGCAGACCCTCAACCAGTTGCTGGTCGAGATGGACGGCTTCGACGTCAAGGGCACCGTGATCCTGATCGCGGCCACCAACCGTCCCGACATCCTGGACCCGGCGCTGCTGCGGCCCGGCCGCTTCGACCGCCAGATCGCGGTCTCGCCGCCCGACGTGATCGGCCGCAAGGCGGTGCTCGCCGTGCATGCCAAGGGCAAGCCGTTCGCCCCGGACGTCGACCTCGACACCATCGCCCGCCGCACCCCCGGCTTCACCGGTGCCGACCTTGCCAACGTGATCAACGAGGCGGCGCTGCTGACCGCCCGCCAGAACGGCCGGCTGATCACCACCGTGGCGCTGGAAGAGGCCATCGACCGGGTGATCGCCGGCCCGGAGCGCAAGACCCGGGCGATGAGCGACAAGGAGAAGCGGGTCACCGCCTACCACGAGGGCGGCCACGCGCTGGCGGCCTGGGCGATGCCCAACCTGGACCCGGTGCACAAGGTCACCATCCTGCCCCGGGGCCGCTCGCTGGGCCACACCCTGGTGCTGCCGCTGGAGGACCGCTACACCCAGACCCGCGCCGAGATCCTCGACCAGCTGGTCTATGCCCTCGGCGGCCGGGCCGCGGAGGAGCTGGTCTTTCACGAGCCGACCACCGGCGCCTCCAACGACATCGAGAAGGCCACCTCGCTGGCCCGTTCGATGGTCACCGAGTACGGCATGAGCGCCAAGCTCGGCGCCGTTAAGTACGGCACCTCCGACGCCGAACCGTTCATGGGCCGCGACTACGGCCACCAGCGCGACTACTCCGAGGAGATCGCGGCCTGGATCGACGAGGAGGTCCGGGGTCTGATCGAGGCCGCACACGACGAGGCCTGGGAGATCCTGGTGCAGTACCGCGACGTGCTGGACCAGTTGGTGCTGGAGCTCGCCGAGCGCGAGACCCTGAACAAGGAGGACCTGGAGCGGATCCTCGCGCCGGTGCACAAGCGGCCGCCGCACAGCACCTTCGCCGGCTTCGGCAAGCGCACCCCGTCGGACCGTCCGCCGGTCGAGATCCCGGTCACCGTCCGGTCCAATGGCTCGACCAACGGGCTTTCCAAGCACAACGCCCCGCCGGCCGCGCCTCAGCCGACCGGTTACCCGCCCACCGGCTACGAGCAGCCGGCCGGCCAGTCGGGCCAGTCCGGCTATCCGCAGGCGCCGAGCTACGCGCCGCCGGCAGCTGGTCAACCCGCCTACCCGCAGGCGCCCAACTATCCGCCGCCGGGCTATCCGCAGGCGCCGGGCTACCCGCCGCCGCAGAGCTACCCGCCGCTGGACGCCGGCTACCCGGCCGGCCAGCCGCCGGCTCCCTCGGAGAACGGCTCGCACCGCCCGCAGGACGACGAGACCCAGCAACTGCCGGTCGTCGATCCCAAGCAGGCCAACCGGTCGCACTGGCCCTTCGGCCAGGGCGATGACCATCGCTGAGCCGGTCGGCCGGCGCGCTGGATGAGCCCCGCTGATGAGTGAGGTCGATTTCGCGCGCGCCGAGGCCGCCGTCCGGGAACTGCTGCTGGCCATCGGGGAGGACCCCGAACGTGAAGGCCTGCGCGACACCCCCGCCCGGGTCGCGCGCTCGTACGGCGAGATCTTCGCCGGCCTGCACACCGACCCCGAGCACGTCCTGCAGACCAGCTTCGACGAGAACCACGACGAGCTGGTGCTGGTCAAGGACATCGCCCTGTACTCGACCTGCGAGCACCACCTGGTGACCTGGCACGGCACCGCGGCGGTCGGCTACATCCCGGGCGAGGACGGCCGGCTCACCGGGTTGTCCAAGCTGGCCCGGCTGGTGGACCTCTACGCCAAGCGGCCGCAGGTGCAGGAACGGCTGACCGCCCAGGTGGCCGACGCGGTGATGCGCAAGCTCGCCCCGCGCGGGGTCATCGTGGTGGTCGAGGCCGAGCACCTGTGCATGGCGATGCGCGGCATCCGCAAGCCCGGCACCCGCACCATGACCTCGGCGGTCCGGGGCATCTTCAAGAGCGACCCGCGCACCCGGGCCGAGGCGATGAGCCTCATCCTCGGGCGATGACCCCGCCGTCCGGGCTGCCGGCACGCACCGACCGGATCGTCGTGATGGGCGTGCTGAACGTCACGCCGGACTCCTTCAGCGACGGCGGCCGCTACCCCGACCTGGACAGCGCCGTCGCGCACGCCCGGCTGATGGCCGCCGAGGGCGCCGACCTGATCGACGTCGGCGGCGAGTCGACCCGCCCCGGCGCGGTCCGGGTGGCCGCCGTGGAGGAGGCCCGCCGGGTGCAGCCGGTGCTCGGTGAGCTGGCCGCCGCGGGCCTGAGGGTCAGCGTGGACACGTCGCGGGACTCGGGGGC
>JAVEEO010000548.1 GCA_030840415.1 Pseudonocardiales bacterium
GGTGGACCTGGTGGAATCACTGCTCCGCCGAACCGATTTCCTCGCCGAGGTGGTGGCCGACCTGGGCCTGGCCGAACGGGTTCGGGTCATCCGCGGCAGGGCGGAGGACAGGTCCGTGCTCGACACGGTAGGTTCAGCGCAGTTCGTAACGGCACGGGCAGTGGCACCACTGGACCGATTGGTGCGCTGGAGCTTTCCACTCCTCCGCCCGGGTGGCAGCCTGCTAGCTCTGAAGGGCGCCAGCGCCGAGGACGAATTGGCCGAGCACCAGCAGTTCTTGACCCGGCAACGGGCCGAGGTAAGAGGGGTCATCGAATGCGGCGCCGAACTGGTCGACCCACCGACCCGGGTTGTACATCTCATTCGCGCCTAGCCCCAGTGCCGGTTATGGATGGAATGTAGTGAATCAGCCATCCGAAACAGGGATCATTTCCCACCCGGCTTCCGAACAGGGTTGGACCCCGGTAGCCCTGTACTTCCGTAGCGAGCACTACCGACCAGGCAATGAGGTGAGCTCCGGGATGCCGGACGAACTGGACACCGCTGTTCCCATCCCGCACGACGAGGCGTTCGCTTCCGCCGAGCGTTCCGCGCCGGCTGAACCGAGCAGTGCCGCATCGAACGGCGATCCGAGCATGGCGTCCTCGGTTCGTGAGCACGTTGTTTCACGTGAAACATCGCTCGGAGCCGATCTCTACGAAGCATTGCAGGCAGACTTGGCTCACGAGGCTTTGCATCCCGGCCAGGGCCATGTTTCACGTGAAACATCGCTCAACACCCCCATTGCCCGAGAAGCCATGCAGGCGGTTCAGGTGCGCAATGTCCGGCAGCAAGCCTGGACCGCCCCGCCGCAGCGCCGGGTCATCACGGTGGCGAACCAGAAGGGTGGCGTCGGCAAGACGACGTCCGCGGTGAACCTGGCGATGGCAATGGCCCTGCACGGCCTACATGTGCTGCTGATCGACCTCGACCCGCAGGGCAATGCCAGCACCGCGCTCGGCGTGGAACACACCACCGGCACCCCGTCGGTCTACGACGTACTGCTGGGCAGCATGTCGCTCGCCGAGGTTGCGGTTCAGGTCGAATCGGCCCCCCTGCTGTATTGCGTGCCGGCCACTATCGACCTGGCGGGCGCCGACATCGAGCTGGCGTCCCAGGTGGCCCGAGAGCACCGGCTGCGCCGGGCACTGGCTTCCTACGCCGAGCCAGTCGATTACGTCATCATCGATTGCCCCCCGGCCCTGGGGCTGCTGACGCTCAACGCGCTGGTGGCCGCCCGTGAGATCCTGATCCCGATTCAGTGCGAGTACTACGCGCTGGAGGGGCTGGCGCAACTGCTCAACACCGTCGAGCTGGTCAAGAGTCAGTTGAACGAGGCTCTCGAGGTCTCCACCGTGTTGTTGACCATGTACGACAGCCGTACTCGGCTCGCCGACCAGGTCGCCGACGAGGTGCGGCAGCACTTCGGCGACAAGGTGATCCGCTCGGTCATCCCCCGCAACGTCCGGGTGTCCGAGGCGCCTGGCTACGGCCAGACCGTGATCACCTACGATCCAGGTTCCCGTGGTGCGGTCAGCTACCTCGACGCCGCCCGCGAGCTTGCGGAGCGGGGCGCCGTCCCGTTTCCCGCGTGAGCTTCCAGCGAACCCTCAGCAGCACCGGAACGACATGTCAGCGGCACAGCCGTAGCAGCGCTAGCAGGAAGCGGGAGAGCCGGTAGTGACCAAACCTCAACGGCGTGGTGGTCTCGGACGAGGCCTGGGTGCCCTGATTCCCAGTGCTCCCCCGCGACCGGACAGCGAAGCGGGTAACCAGAGCCCTGAAGCCGGTCCGGTTATGTCAGGTGATCACCAGAACGGCGAAGGGAGGACCGCGGCCCCCGCCCAGGGGCCCCAGCCGTCCCATTCGGGCGTCAAAGTGGTCAATCGGGTGCCTTCGCTGTCGTCGCTGTCGGCCTCGTCGGCCACCGATTTCTATTTCGACCCGGCTCCGGTGCCGGGCACCACCCTGCGGCACCTGCGTCCGGATCAGATCACCACCAACCCCAAGCAGCCCCGGCAGGTCTTCGACGAGGAAGCTCTGACCGAACTGAGCCACTCCATCAAGGAGTTCGGCGTCCTGCAGCCGATCGTGGTGCGCCCCCAGGGCACCAGCTTCGAGTTGGTGATGGGCGAGCGCCGGCTGCGGGCCGCCGTTGCCGCCGGCCTGGACACCATTCCGGCCATCGTGCGCGACACCGCCGACGAGGCGATGCTGCGGGACGCGCTCCTGGAGAACATCCACCGGGCACAGCTCAACCCGCTGGAAGAAGCTGCCGCCTACCAGCAACTGCTGCAGGAATTCGGGGTGACGCATGAGGAACTGGCCAGCCGGATCGGCCGCAGCCGCTCCCAGGTGAGCAACACCATCCGGCTGATGAACCTGCCGGTGCCGGTACAGCGCCGGGTGGCCGCCGGGGTGCTGTCTGCCGGGCATGCCCGGGCGCTGCTCGGGTTGGACGACCGCGAGCAGCAGGACGAGCTGGCGGCCCGGATCGTCGCCGAAGGGCTGTCGGTGCGCGCCACCGAGGAACTCGTCACGCTGGCCGTCTCCGGTACCGGCGCCCGGGCTGCCCGGGCCAAGCCGGTTCGCCGGCCCACCGCGCCGGCCCTCGGTGAGCTGGCCAGCAAGCTGTCGGACACCCTGGAGACCCGGGTCAAGGTCGAACTCGGCCGCCGCAAGGGGAAGATCACGGTTGAGTTCGGATCGATCGATGACCTCGAGCGGATCGTGGCCGTCATCGCCCCGCAACTGGCCACCGGGCACCCGGCCGATCAGCCCGGCTCGGACTGAGGGGGCTCGTCCCGCGCGCGGCTCCCCGCTCCGATTCCGGCCGTTGGCCGCTTAGCTGTCGCCTAGCCTTCGGTCGGCTCGGCCTGCATCCGGCCGAACGAGGCCACCTCGGCGACCGGCCGCCGGCCGCGCTTGAGCGACGGTGACCGGCGATCGGGCGCGGGGTGCCCGAGGCTGATCACCCCGACCAGCGAGAGCCGGTCCGGGATCGAAAAGGCCTGCTTCACCTGGCCGTGCGCCTCGGCGGGCACCCCGAAGAAACAACCGGCCAAACCGCGGTCGACGGCGCCGAGCAGGATCAGCAGGCTAGCCATGCCGGTGTCGATGTCCCAGTACGGCACCGGCCAATGGGCTTCGTCCCGGTCGGTCCAGCCCTTGTCCGGAGCGGCATACCTGTCCAGATAAGCCTTTTTGTCTGACATTGCTATGATAAGTGCTGGGGCTGATTGCATGCCCAGCAGCCACGGATCCGGCTCGGGATCGGACTCCTCGGTGGTGGCGGCCCAGAAGGCGGCCCGATCCGCAGCGTCGTCGAGTACCAGGAAGTGCCAGCCCTGGCTGAAGCCGGCCGACGGAGCCCGGATCGCGAGCTCCAGCAGTTCGGTCAGCACGGCTCGGGGCACCGGCTGGTCCGGGTCGTAGTTGCGCACCATCCGCCGCTTGCGTACCACCTCGGTGTATTCCATGTTCGCTGTATAGCACTTCCGCGGTTGTGGGGATGGCCTAGGCATATCGGGATGTGAAACGCTTGCGGCATGGATCTGACCCAGTCCGCCAAGCTCGCCGACGTCTGCTACGACATCCGTGGACCGGTGCTGACCGAGGCGAAGCGGCTGGAGGCGCTGGGGCACTCCATCCTCAAGCTCAACATCGGCAACCCGGCCCCGTTCGGCTTCACGGCTCCGGACGAGATCCTGGTGGACGTGATCGCCCACCTGCACGCCTCGGAGGGGTACTCCGACTCCCAGGGCGTGCTCTCGGCCCGGACCGCGGTGGTTCAGCACTACCAGGAGAGGGGCCTGGACCCGGGGGTGACGGTCGAGGACGTCTGGCTCGGCAACGGGGTCAGCGAGCTGATCGTGATGGCGCTGCAGGCGATGCTGAACGACGGCGACGAGGTGCTGATCCCGGCCCCGGACTACCCGCTGTGGACGGCAGCCACCTCGCTGGCCGGTGGCCGTCCGGTGCACTACCGGTGTGACGAATCCGCCGGCTGGCAGCCCGACCTGGCCGACCTGCGGGCCAAGATCAGCCCGCGCACCAAGGCCATGGTGCTGATCAACCCGAACAACCCGACCGGCGCGGTGTACTCCGAGCCGGTGCTGGCCGAGTTCGCCGAGTTGGCCCGCCAGCACGGCCTGGTGGTGCTGGCCGACGAGATCTACGACAAGGTGCTCTACGACGACGCCACCCACACGCCGTTCTGCGTGCAGGCCCCGGACGTGTTCACCCTGACCTTCAATGGGCTGTCCAAGGCCTACCGGCTGGCCGGCTTCCGGTCCGGCTGGCTGCTGGCGTCCGGGCCCAAGCAGCACGCCAGCAGCTACCTCGAGGGCCTCGGGCTGCTGGCGAACATGCGGCTGTGCGCGAACGTGCCGGCCCAGCACGCGATCCAGACCGCGCTGGGCGGCCGGCAGAGCATCCGGGACCTGGTGCTGCCCGGCGGCCGGCTGCTCGAGCAGCGCGACGCCGCGGTCAGCGCGCTGCGGGCCATTCCCGGGGTCAGCTGCGTCGAGCCGAAGGGCGCGCTGTACGTCTTCCCCCGGCTGGACCCCGAGCGGTATCCGATCGCCGACGACCAGCGCTTCGTGCTGGACTTCCTGCGCGAGCAGCACGTCCTGCTGGTGCAGGGCACCGGCTTCAACTGGCCGGACCCCGATCACCTGCGCATCGTCACGCTGCCGTACGCCGACGTCCTGACCGAGGCCATCGGCCGGCTGGGTACCTTCCTGGGCGGCTACGACCCGGACCGGCTCGGCTAGTCGGCATGTCGGTGTCGCGCCGGGTGGTGGTCCCGCTCACCCTGGACAACCTGGAGGATCTGCCTGCCGACTGCCGCAGCTGCCTGTTCTGGGAGCTGGGGCCGCTGATCGACCGGCAGCCGATGCCCTCGGACGAGGCGAAGCTGGCCAAGGAGGCCTGGCTGTCGGCGACCCTGCTGGACTGGGGCAGTTGCGGCAAGCTGGCCTACGCCGGTAGCGAGCCGGTGGGCTATGCGCTGTTCGCCCCGCCCGGCTTCGTGCCGCGATCGATGTCGTTCCCCACCTCGCCGGTGTCCGGCGACGCGGTGCTCCTGCTCAACGCCCACGTGGTGCCGCACTGGCGCAACGGCGGCATCGGCCGGATGCTGGCCCAGTCGGTGGCCGCGGAGCTGGTGCCGCGCGGGGTCAAGGCGGTGGAGGCCTTCGGCTCGACCGGGCCGCTGTCCCGCGGCTGCCTGATGCCGGCCGACTACCTGCGCTCGGTCGGGTTCAAGACGGTACGGCCGCATCCGGCCTATCCCCGGCTGCGGATGGAGCTGCGCTCGACGGTGTCCTGGCGCTATGACGTCGAGTACGCCCTCGAGCGGATCTTCGGCACCAACGTCGGGAAGTCGCTGACCCCGGCTCGCTGAGAGTCAGGCTTTCGGGTACCGGCAAACCGCAACGGACCTAGGCAAACGACGCCAAACAAATGCAGTGGATAGCAACCAGGCCGACCCACCCGGAGAGGTGGACCGGCCTGATCGAGGTACTGGGCGCTACTAGGAGATGTAGGCGGCCAGGTCGTTGAGCAGCGCGGCCTTGGGCTTGGCACCCACGATCGTCTTGACGATCTTGCCGTTCTGGAACACCGACATGGTGGGGATGGACATGATCTGGTAGTCCCGGGCCACGTTCGGGTTCTCGTCGATGTTGAGCTTGACGATCTGCAACTTCTCGCCGTGCTGGCTGGCGATCTCCTCGAGCACCGGGGCGACCAGCCGGCACGGGCCGCACCATTCGGCCCAGAAGTCGACGAGCACCGGCTTGTCGGACTGCAGGACGTCCTTGGCGAAGGTGGCGTCAGTGACGGTGGGGGTGTTGGCACCCATAACGGCGACTCCTTTGAGCTTTCGGCTGATGTGCTGTGAAATTTAACAAGCGGCGGGCCGTAACCCTTCCCGCCGCTCAGGCCTCCATCGCGGCGAACTCGGCGTCGCCGGTCGCCTCGAGGGCAGTCAGGTAGCGCTCGGCGTCCAGCGCCGCCTGGCAACCGGTGCCGGCGGCGGTGATCGCCTGCCGGTAGGTGTGGTCGACCACGTCGCCGGCGGCGAACACGCCGGCCAAGTTGGTCCGGGTGGAATGGCCGTCGGTGAGGATGTAGCCCTCCTCGTCCAGCTCGACCTGGCCCTTGACCAGCTCCGAGCGCGGGTCGTGACCGACCGCGATGAACAGGCCGGTGGCCTCGATCTCGCGGGTCTGGCCGGTCTTAGTGTCGCGCAGGGTCAGGCCGGTCACCTTGGACTCGCCGTGGATCTCGGCAACCTCGGAGTTCCAGGCCCACCGGATCTTGGGATTGGCGTTCGCGCGCTCGGCCATGATCCGCGAGGCCCGCAGCGTGTCGCGGCGGTGCACCACCGTCACCGACTCGGCGAACCGGGTCAGGAAGGTGGCCTCCTCCATGGCGGTGTCGCCACCGCCAACCACCACGATGTGTTGGTTGCGGAAGAAGAAGCCGTCACAGGTGGCACACCAGGACACGCCATGGCCGGACAGCTCGTCCTCGCGCGGCACGCCGAGCTTCTTGTAGGCCGAGCCCATCGCCAGCACCACCACGTCGGCGGTGTGCTCGCCCGACAGGGTGCGCACGGTCTTGACCGGGCCCTCCAGCTCGACCGACACGACGTCGTCGCTGACCAGCTCGGCGCCGAACTTCTCGGCCTGCTCCCGGATCTGGCCCATCAGGTCGGGGCCCATGATGCCGGACGGGAAGCCCGGGTAGTTCTCGACGTCGGTGGTGTTCATCAGGGCACCGCCGTACTGGCTGCCCTCGAAGACCAGCGGCCGCAGGTCGGCCCGGGCCAGGTACAGCGCGGCGGTGTAGCCCGCCGGGCCGGAGCCGACCACGATGACCTTGCGGTGGTTCTCGCTCACGCCTACCTCGATTACTGCCTTCACGCTCCGACGATCGGAGCCACGGAACAACCAGTCTAGGGTGAGGGCTATTCCGGGCCCGCTGTGCCGTGCGGGGCGGGCTCGCCGGCATCGGCGCCGTCCCCGCCGCCGGTCCGGCCGCGTACCGCCGAGGCGATCTGGGCCACCTCCGGCAGCGGCAGTCGCAGGGCCAGCAGCACCAGCACCACGCTGCCCACCGCACCGCCGGCCAGCAGTTGCACCAGCGCCGCCGGCCGGCTGTCACCGAGCACCGCGCCGGCCGCCAGCACCACCGCCAGGCCCGCGACACCGGCCACGGCGGCGGCCACCGCGATCCAGCCGATGGTCTTGCCCACCGGGGCGAACCGCAGCGGCCCGAACCGGCGGCGCAGCAACTGGTGCCCGACCAGGCAGCCCACCAGGTAGGACGTCGAGGTCGAGACGGTCAGCGCGATCAGCACCGCCCGGCCGTCCAGCAGGACGCTGCCGGCCACCACCAGGGCCACCTTGGTCGCGACCATGGCGAGGTTGATGAAGGTCGGCGTCCGGGCGTCGCGCATCGCGTAGAACACCCGCTGCTGCAGCATCACGATGGCGAACGGCAGTAGCCCGAAGGCCCCGGCGGCCAGCGCCACCCCGGTGAGCCGCGCGTTGCTCTGACTGAACTTGCCGAGCAGGATCACCGTCGTGAACAGCGGGCCGAACACCATCAGCCCCGCCGAGATCGGCACCAGCGCCACCGCCGAGAGCCGGCTGCCCAGCCGCAGGTCCTCCAGCACCGCCGCGGTGTCGCCGCGGGCCGCCGACCGGCTCATCCGGGGCATCAGCGCGGTCAGCAGCGACACGCCCAGGACGCCGTAGGGCACCATGAACAGCAGGTCGGCGTAGGCGAAGATCTGCACGCCGCCGTTCTGGTTGGCCACCCGGTTGATCGCCACCACACCCACCTGGCTGATCACCACGTAGCCCAGTACCCACAGCGTCAGGGTGCGGAACTCCGCCATCCGGCCGGCCTCGTTCGGGCGGGCCCGGAACCGCCATGCCCAGGTGAAACCGCTGCGGCGCAGCGGCACCAGCAGCACCAGCGCCTGGGCGACGATGCCGAGCGTGGTGCCGATGCCCAGCACCAGGATCTGGGTGTCGCTGATGTTGCCGGTGGTCAGCGCCGCCGGGCCCGGGATGAGCAGGAACAGCAGCGCCGCGGCGATGGTGATCAGGTTGTTCAGCACCGGCGCCCAGGCCGGCCAGCCGTAGATGTGCCGGGAGTTCAGGATGGCCGCGATCATCGCCCCGAGGCCGTAGAAGAAGATCTCCGGCAGCAGCAGGGTGGCCCACAGCCCGGCGACCGAGCGGTACTGCGGCGGCCCGCCGAAGATCCCGATCAACCAGGGCGCGGCCAGCACCGCCAGCAGGGTCGCCGCACCCAGCCCGGCGACGACGATCGAGAGCAGCCGCTGGGTGTAGGCCAGGCCCCGATCGGTGTCGGTCTGCTGGGCGCTGACCAGCACCGGGATCAGGACGCTGGTCAGCACCCCGCCGAGCAGCAACTCGTAGACCATGTTGGGCAGCGTGTTGGCCAGGCCGTAGGCGTCGCCGATGCTGTAGACGCCGGCTCCGACCGCGGCGGCGATGGCGATGCTGCGCAGCAGGCCGGTGATCCGGCTGACCATGCTGGCGATCGCCATCGTCCGGCTGCTGGCCAACAGGCTCGGGCCTTGCTCGTCCGCTCCGGCTTCGGTGTCCGGGCTCGCGGGTCCGGGCTCGACTTCGGGTCCGGGCTCGACTTCCGCTTCGGTGAGGGTGCCGGCGGTGGCCGTGCCGTTCGGTGCCGCTGCCGTTGCCGTCGGGGCCGGCTGCTCGAACGAGCGCGGCCGGTGCCGGCGCGGGCCGTGGTAGATCGGCGCGCTCCAGGCGTCACCGGTGTCGGGCTGGGCGGTCTCGACGGCCAGCGCCGAGCCGTCGCCGGGCAACGGGATCGGGGTGCCGTAGATCCGCGGCGGTGACCAGTCCTCCCCTGGTGCGGCATCGGTCATGACGCGCAGTTTCCGGGCGTGAGGCGCAGGTTTCCGGTCATGCGGCGCTGTCCCGGTCATGACGCGCTAATCCGGTCATGAGGCGGCGCCGGCGAGGACCCCGGACGAGCGGTGCCGCACCCGGCGCACCAGCCGGCGCAGCAGGGCCAGCACCAGCACGCTCACCGCGACGATGGTGATCGCCTTGGTGACCGTGCCGATCGAGGTCGCCCGCAGGTTGAGGGTCACGCCGGCCCCGAGTTGCCGGCCGTCCGGCGTGCTGAGCACTGCCACGACCTGGAACTTACCCAGCCGATCCACATGGGTGGGGATGCGGATGGTGGCGATGCTGCGAGCCGGAATTGTCTGCAGCCCCATTGGGGGCGCCCGAAAGCCGACCACCCCGTTGGCTGGTGACACCGACACCCGGACGGTCACCGGCCGGGGCAGCTGGTTGGAGACCGTCACCACCACCGGTGAGTCCGAGGACGACAGGCTGTAGGTGCCGACCGCCGGTTGCACCAGGTGCACGGCCGAGGTCAGCTGGTTGATCCGGGTCTGCAGGCTACGGGTCAGCGCCGAGCCGCCGGCCCGGTTGCGCCGCCACGCGCTCGACTCGGCCCGCTGGATGCCGCTGTTGAAGCCACCCAGCAGCGCCGCCGCGGCGTCGTTGTCGTGCAGGGCCTCGTTCATCGACGCGACCTGCTGCTCGATCCGGCTCAAGGTCGCCATGTCGGACGGGCTGAGCTCGGCGGCGGCGCTTTCGGCGCCGGTCTGCAGGGCGCCCCGGTCCACGGGCGGGACGGTCCGCAGCGCTGAGCGCAGGTCGATCGGCCGGCCCCAGGTGGCGCCGCGCTCGGCCAGGATGGTCTGGGCAGCCGCCACCGGGCTGGGATCGACGTAGCGGTCGGGCGCGATCACCACGAAGTGGCTGCGCTCAGGTTGCTGCACCGCTCGGATCGCCAGCTGTGCCAGTAGCGTCTGCTGGTCGTTGGCCGCCGCGGCGCCCAGCCGCAGCGCCCGCGCCACGGTGGCCTGAATGGCGCTGTCGGTGACCAGGGCCACCGCCTTGCCGGCCGCCGAGGGCAGCGGCGACAACGCGTCCGGCCGCGGTTCGGTGGCGTTCTGCCCGGGCAGCGCGGCGTCGCTGAGCAGCACCGTCGACGCTCCGCCGCCGACCAGGGCGTCCAGCGCCTTGCCGGTCAGCGCGCCGCCGGCGGGCCAGGTGAGCAGGTCGGATGAGAAATCGCCGTTGAGGGTCGGGGCGATCCGGGCCTGGACCTGCGGCTCCAGGGCGGTGGAGAACTTCAGGCC
>JAVEEO010000012.1 GCA_030840415.1 Pseudonocardiales bacterium
CCTTGGCCTCGGACCAGCGCCCGATCACGCTGACCTCGGCCACGAAGCGCACCGAGTCATCCGGCGCCCACCGGGCCGCAGCCTCGGCCAGGCAGTCGGTCAGCAGTCGCTGCACCGTCGGGCCGTCCTCGGCGGGCGCCTGCACCAGCAGCTCGTCGTGCAGGCAGAGCACCACCCGAGCCTGCCGGCTCAGCCCGCGGGCCCGGACCGTGACCGCCCAGGCCTTGAAGAGTTCGGCCGCCGCGCCCTGCACCACCGCGTTGCGTGCATAGCGGCCCCGGCTGGCGTGGTTGGCCCGCTCCTGCTCGACGTCCAGGTCGGCCGGCGTCGGCCACATCCGCACCAGCCGTCCGCCGTAGGTGCGCACCGCGCGGCCGGCGCGTCCGGATTCGTAGGCGTCGCGCAGGTAGCGCATCGCCACCGGGTAGGCGGCCTCCATGTTCTGCAGCGCCTGGCCGGCCGCTCCGGAGGTCTGGCCGTACATCGCGGCCAGCACCGCGATCTTGGCGGTCGGCCGGTCGACGCCCAGCCGGCTGGCCACCGGTGCGTACAGGTCGTCGTCCTGGGTGGCCCGAGCCAGCGCCGGGTCGCCGGAAACCGCGGCCAGCACCCGCGGTTCGATCTGGCCGAGGTCGGCCCGGACGAAGACCTGCCCGGCGGGCGCGGCCACCGCCGGGCGCAGGTCGGCCGGCAGGTTGTGCAGCCCGGCCTGCGCGGTCATCCGCCCGGCGGCCCCGTCCGAGCCGCTCCACGCGCCGCGCAACCGGGCATCCGGGCCGACATTGCGAGCCAGCCAGTCGTAGCCGAAGGTGGTGGCGATCCGCTCGGCCTTGCGCCAGGCCAGCAGCGCCTCGACCACCGGATGGGCACCGACGAAGCGCTCCAGCCGCCAGGACCGGGTATCCGGGACGTCGATGCCGACCCGGGCCAGCATGGTGCGGACCTGTGCCGGGTTGCGCAGGTCGACGCCGTCGGGGCTGGGCAGCAGCCGCAGCACGGTGGCGTCCCGGCGCTGGCGCAGCACGCCGGCGTCGGCGGCATCGCGCGGCCGGGGGCCGACGAACGAGGCGATGATCTCCTGGGCCCGGGCCAGGTCGATCGGCAGGCCGTCGACGGTGAGCTCGGCGCACAGCAGTTCCGCGGCCGATTCCGAGCGCGCGGTGGCCAGCACGTTCCCGGCCGCCGGGGCCGCGTCCAGCCGCTGCTGCTGCAGCGCGCGGGCCCGCAGCGCCGTCTGGGCCCAGCGGGCCAGCCGGTGCGGGTCGCGGGCCCAGCCGCCGCCGGCCCATTCCGGGCGCAGATGCCGATCCGGACGTACCGGCACCTCGGGGTCGGTGCCCTCGTCACCGGCGTCGCCGAACAGGTCCAGCTGTCCGGTGCCTGGCATCGAGGCCGGGTCCAGGTCATGCAGCGCGGCCCAGATCAGCGCCGGATCGCTGCTCCAGCCACCGAAGATCAGCCGGTGCACCGCAACCAGGTCCCAGCAGGTCGCTACCCGAACACCCTTGCGGGTGAGGGCGATCGGCGTCTGCTGGGACCACCACACCCAGCGCGGCCGGAACTCGGACTCCAACCGGGCCACCACGGCGGCGGGCTCCGGCGTCGGCACCGCCCAGTGCCGGCCGCCCGGTTCGGCGAGCCCCAGGCCGCGCTCGGGTGCCAGGCTCAGCGCGAGGTAGCCGCCCCGGACCAGCCCGGCTAGTCGCAGCCCGGCCACCAACTCGTCGGCGACCTCGACCTGGTGCGGCACCGGTTCATCCTGTCAAAGCCGCCGGCCGTCGCGGTAACCCCGATCCTTGCGCCGTCCGGAGCCGGCTACTTGCGGCCGGTGACGACGATGCGCTGGCGCTCGCCGGACAGCGGCTTGTCGAAGGTGAAGACCGTGCTGGTCACGTCGCGGAACCCGCACTCGGAGACCTGGCTGCGCATATAGGGCTCGGAAAGGAACCAGTAGGCGAGGTCCGGGTGCTTCTCCACCTCGGCATCGCCGGCCCACGGCGGGTCGTTGGACACCACCACCAGGCCGTCCTCGGGCAGCCAGGACTCGAAGCGCCGCAGGATGACCTGCAGGCCGGTGTCGGCGTCATAGAGGTGGCCCAGGCTGCCGTCGGCGTAGATCACGGTCCACGGCTCCGACGGTGGGTTCCAGTTGAGGGCATCCGCGCACACCGCGTCCAGGCCCTTGGCCCTGGCCAACTCGACGGCCGGCTCCATGGCGTCCACGGCCAGGACCCGGACGCCGTCGGCGGCGATGGCGGCCTCGACCATGCCGTTGCCGCACCCGATGCTGAGCAGCCGCGGATCGGTGCTGCCGGCGAGCAGGCCGCGGAGCAGGTCGGTGATCGACTGCCGGTAGGACTGGCTGGAGGTGGCCGGGGTGGTCACGTTCCCGCGGCCGCCGCCCTGCTCCCAGATGTGGTAGATACTGGGTTGATCGCCGTTTTCCTCGCTGAGCACGTAGTATTCGCGAACCGCGCGTACCTGCTCGGTGTCAGCCATCGGCCCACCCTCCTCTGTTGAGCGTGCGGGAGCTGAGTTTAGTTCGGCGACGGTGCCGGCGCTGGGCAACTGCGCAATGCGCCGGACCGGCCGTTCAGTAGGTTGAGATCCATGACAGTCAACGGCCAGCGATGGAATCTCGAACACGGCGACCAGCGGGCCTCGGTCGTCCAACGTGGTGGCGCGCTGCAGAGCTATTTGGTCGCGGACGTTGAAATCGTGGACGGTTTTGCCGATGACGAGCGGCCACCGGCCTTCAACGGCGCGGTGCTGGCTCCGTGGCCCAACCGGATCCGCGACGGCCGGTGGAGCTGGCGCGGTCGCGGCCACCAGCTACCGGTCACCGAACCGGGTACCGGCTCGGCGCTGCACGGGCTGGTCAGCGATGCGTGGTGGCAGCGCGAGTCGGTGTCTCCCGACGCGGTCACGCTCGGCGTCGCGGTCGAGCGCACTGCCGGCTTTCCCTTTCCGCTGCGGCTGAGCGTGACCTGGTCGCTGTCCGACGAGGGCCTGAGCTGCCGGCTCGGCGCGCTGAACACTGGGGCCGAGGCCGCCCCGTTCGGGGTCGCCACCCATCCGTTCTTCCGGCTGCCCGGTGCCCGAGTGGACGACCTGCTGCTGCGGTTGCCGGCCGGGCAGTGGCTGGAGACCGACGCCAACCTGTTGCCGGTGGCGCTGCGGCCGGCGGCCGGAACGGACCGCGACTTCACCGAATTCCGTTCGTTGCGCGGCGCCCGGCTGGACACGGCCTTCACGGCGGTCAGCCCGGACTTCGACGGCATCAGCACCGCGGTGCTGTCCGCGGAGGGGTCGGCCGTGACGATCTGGGCCGAGCCGGACTTCACCTGGTGGCAGGTCTACACCTCGGACTACTTCGAGCCCGGCTCGGATCGTTTTCGCCGCAGCCTCGCGGTGGAGGCGATGACCTGCGGCCCGGACGCCTTCAACTCACGAGCGGACCTGATCGTGCTCGAACCGGGGATCGCGTGGTCTGCCGCCTGGGGCGTCCGGGTGCAACTCGGCTGAGCCGGCCCCGTGCCGGCCGGATCGGCTGCCGATTCGTGGTGGAGGTTGGGGCTGGCCGGTCGCTGGCATAGCGTGGGGCGGGCGCAACCCGAACCACCGCTCAGAATGAGGACCGAATGCCGAACCGCCTCGCCGACGCCACCAGCCCGTACCTGGCCCAGCACGCCGACAACCCGGTCGACTGGTGGCCCTGGTGCGAGGAGGCCTTCGCCGAGGCGCGCCGTCGCAATGTCCCGGTCCTGCTGAGCGTGGGTTACGCAGCCTGCCACTGGTGCCATGTGATGGCGCACGAGTCCTTCTCCGACGCCGGGGTGGCGGCGGTACTCAACGACCGGTTCGTGGCGATTAAGGGCGATCGGGAGGAACGGCCCGACATCGACGCCATCTACATGGCCGCGACCACCGCGATGACCGGCCACGGCGGCTGGCCGATGACCTGCCTGCTCACCCCGTCCGGCGAGCCGTTCTTCTGCGGAACCTACTTCCCCAAGGACGGATTCCTCCGGCTGCTCGACGCCGTGACCCAGGCCTGGACCGAGCGACAGGACGAGGTGCTGGCCACCAGCGGCCGCATCGTGCAGGCACTGCAGACAGCCCTGGCGGCCGGGCAGCCCCAGGCGCTGGGGACGGACGAGCTGGCGCAGGTGGTGTCCCGGCTGGGCCAGCACTTCGACCGGTCCCGCGGCGGCTACGGTGCCGCCCCGAAGTTTCCGCCGTCGATGGTGCTGGAGTTTCTGCTGCGCCACCATGGCAGAACCGGTTCGTCCCAGGCGCTGGACCAGGTGGTTCGAACCTGCGAGGCGATGGCGCGCGGCGGCATCTACGACCAGCTGGCCGGCGGCTTCGCCCGCTACTCCGTGGATGCCGACTGGATCGTGCCGCACTTCGAGAAGATGCTCTACGACAATGCCCAGTTGCTGCGGGTGTACCTGCACCTGTGGCGGGCCACCCGGTCCCCGCTGGCCGAGCGGATAGCGCATGAGACGGCGCAGTTCCTGCTGCGCGACCTGCGCACTCCGGAGGGGGTGTTCGCCTCCGCGCTGGATGCCGACACCGACGGCGTCGAGGGACTGACCTACGCCTGGACGCCGGAGCAGCTGACCGAGGTGCTCGGCGAAGCCGACGCCGCCACGGCCGCCAGCCTGCTCGGCGTCACCGCCCAGGGCAGCTTCGAACTGGGTAGTTCCACGCTGCAGCTACGCACCGATCCGCGTGATCGCCGGTGGTGGGCCGGGGTCCGCAACCGGTTGCTGGCCGCCCGCAACAAGCGCCCGCAACCGGCTCGGGACGACAAGGCGATCACTGCCTGGAACGGCCTGGCGATCGCCGCGCTGGCCGAGGCGGGCGTGCTACTGGAACGGGTGGAATACCTCGCTGCCGCGCAGGAGTGCGCCGACTTCCTGCTGAGCCGGCACCTGGTCGGGGACCGGTTGCACCGTTCGTCGCGCGACGGTTCGATCAGCGCCGCGATGGGGGTGGCCGAGGACTACGGCGACCTGGCCGAGGGCTTGCTGGCACTGCACCAGGCCAGCGCCGACCCGCGCTGGCTGACCTCGGCCGGACAATTGCTGGAGGTGGCGCTGACTCGGTTCGCCGACGGCACCGGTGGATTCTTCGACACCGCCGACGATGCCGAAGCGCTGTTCAGCCGGCCGCGGGACGCCTCCGACAACGCGGCGCCGTCCGGCCAGTCCGCCCTGGCCGGCGCGCTGCTGAGTTACGCGGCTCTCACCGGCTCGACCCGGCACCGCGAGGCGGCCGAATCTGCCCTGGCCGCCGCCGGTGAGCTGGCAGTGCGTGAGCCTCGATTCGCCGGCTGGACGCTGGCGGTTGCCGAGGCGGCCTGCGCCGGACCACTGCAGGTCGCGATCGTCGGAGCCGGGCCGCTGGCGCACAGCCTGGTGCGTGCCGCCCGCGCCAGCACCTCACCCGGGCTGGTACTGGCCTTCGGGAAGCCGGACGCGCCGGGCCTGCCGCTGCTGGCCAACCGGCCGTTGGTGGCCGGCGAGGCGGCGGCCTATGTCTGTCGCGGGTTCGTGTGCGAGCGCCCGGCAACGACGGTGGCCGACCTGCTGGCGGCGCTGGGCTCGGCCGCGCCCGGCTAGCCTGTTCCTCATGATGAGAACTCAGCCGCCGGGCTTCCGGTGGCTGGTCGGTGGGTTCGCCCTGATCGCCGCGGTCGCGTTCGGGGTGCGCTACCACTCCTCCGGTGACCGGGCCGAACTGGTGCTGGGCGCGCTCTGCCTGGTGGCAGCCGGCTACTGGTTGATCTTCGATCGGGAGCCGGCCGGCGACGATCCGCCGCTGGACGGCTTCGAGCGAGACAACTTCGAACGGGACCACTCGGAGCGAGACAACTTCGAGCGGGACGACTTGGAGCGAGACAACTTCGAGCGGGACGGTTTGGACCGGGACGACTTGGACCGGGACGACTTCGAGTCCGACCGGCGCGGCTGAGTCCGTCCGGGGCGGCCGGCAGGTGAGGTCCGGCGGGGAAGTTCGGCACCCACCAGGGGCATAAAAAAAGGGTTGCCCCGCAGGTGCCGGCAATCCCGTACCGGTACCTGCGGAGCATCCCATGCCCCCGCGCTTGTACTGCATCCCCTTGCTGGTACTGCATCCCCTTGCGGTACTGCGTCCCCCGCGGCCCCCGCATTCCCTGTGCTGGTACCGCGATCGTGCTGTGGTGCTGGTACTGCTGGTACTGCATCCCCTGAGGTACTGCGTCCCCCGTGCTTGCCTTGCTGTTTTCCCCCGTACTTTTGTGCTTCCCCCGTGGTTCAAGTATGGACATCTTACGGAGACCACACAAGGCGCAATTTAGTCACCAGTCGCTTACGGAACGTGTGCGATCCAGGCCCAGTGTGGGCCTGCTCAGCTGAAGGTGAACCAGTTCAGGTTGACGAAATCCTGCCCCGAACCGGTCACGAACTTCAGGTACACGGTGTGGGTTCCGGTGGTGCTGCTGATCCCGCCGGGCACCGTGGTCCAGCTCTGCCAGCCGCCGGTGTTGCCGACCGAGAAGGTGCCGATCGCCGGGTTGGTGAGAGCGTCGAGGTGCACCTCGATGATCCCACTGACCCCGGCGGCGGCCCCGCTGGCAACCCGCGCGTTGATGGTGTGCAGGCCGGCCGTTCCGAAGTTGATGTTGTTGTACTGCAGCCAATCGCCGTTGCCGATGAAGCCGACGTCCTGGCCGCCGCCGGTGTCGGTGCAGGCCTCGGTCGTGGTGCCGGACTGGGTGGCGAAGGATTCGGCCTGGATCGTCGAGGTCGCACCGGTGCCGCCGGTCGAGCCGCCCTTGGTGTACGCGGCGACGTAGTCGACCAGCATCGGCTGGCCGGACACCGTGGCCGCGGTCGGACCGCCGCCGAAGGCTGCCGGGAAGCCGCCGCCGATCGCGACGTTGAGGATCACGAAGAAGCCGTGATGGGTGGCATTGTTCCAGGTGGTGGCATCGACCTGGTTGGAGTTGATGGTGAAGAAGTTGGCGCCGTCGAGGTAGTAGCGGATCTGCTCCGGGCTCACCGAGCGGTCGTACTCCATCGCGTAGGTGTGGAAGCCGGTCTGGCAGCCGGTGCAGGCCCGCTCGCCGCTGCCGATGCCGGTGGTCTCGTTGCACGGGCCGCCGGGGTTGGTGCCGCAGTGCAGCGTGGCGAACTCCGAGCTGCGGCCGTTGATGTCCTCCAGGATGTCGATCTCGCCGATGCTCGGCCAGTTCGTGGCACCCACCGGGCGAGCCGCCGCACCGAGCATCCAGAACGCGGGCCAGTAGCCCGCGCCGTTGCTGGTGGTGACGTTCGGCTGCTGGATCGAGGCCTCTACCCGCAGCACGCCGCCGGTCGGGGCGGCCAGGTCGGTGCGCTGGGTCTCCACCCGGCCCGAGGTCCAGCGCCCCGCGGCGTCCCGGATCGGCTTGATGGCCAGGTGGCCGGCACCGTCCTGATAGACGTTCGCGGTGCTGCTGGTCATCGTCTCGACCTCGCCGGTGCCCCAGTTGGCGGCGCCACCGGGGTATCCGGTGCCGGTGTCGTAGAGCCAGTTGGCGGTGTTCAGGCCGGTGCCGGCGGCACCGCCGAAGTCCTCGCTGAAGGCGGTCGTCCAACCGGCGGGCGGAGCCGGCACGGCGGCGGGGCTTGTTCCGGCGGTAGGGCTTGTTCCGGCGGCGGTGGCGCTTCCGGCGGTGGCGAGCAGGCCGGATCCGGCCAGCGGCACCAGTAGTGCGAGCGCGCTGATCACGATGGCGGGCCCTGCCCGGCGGCTGCCGCGCAGGGTGTCGGAGCTGAAGATCGACACGAGCGTTCCTTTCGGGGGCTGCGCGAAGGGACCGTGTGGATGGTCCCCACACTGTGAGAGCGCTCCCACGCGCAGGGTGATCATAAGCATTGCGATCTATCTTCGGATAGGGCGATTTATCCGAGTTCGGATTACTAGCAGGCGCCGGCGCCGGCGCCGGCGCCGGCGCGGACGCCGGCTGCCGAAGCCACCTGCCTGGCCACCACCGGCGGGTCACTTCGAGGTTGTCCGCCGTCCCCGGCTGCCGGGGCTAGGCTTGCAAGTCGTGGACCTCCGGAGTGGCCTCTACTCGCTCTACGAGCGCCGGCTGCTGAAGGCATTGGCCGGCCGCCCGGTTCCCCGGCATGTGGCGGTGATGCTCGACGGCAACCGGCGCTGGGCCCGGGCCGCCGGCCTGGAGAACGTCAACCATGGTCATGCGGTGGGCGCCGTCCATATCGGCAACCTGCTGGCCTGGTGCGCCGAGGCCGGCGTCCAGCACGTGACGCTCTGGCTGCTGTCCACCGACAACCTGCACCGGGATCCTGCCGAGGTCGGCCCACTGCTGCGCATCATCGCCGGCGTCGCCCAGGACCTGTCCGCGGCCGACCAGCCCTGGCAGCTCAACGTGGTGGGCGCGCTGGACACCCTGCCCGCCAGCACCGCCGAGGCGCTCAAGACCGCGGCCGAGCGCTCGGCCGGCAAGACCGGCATGACGGTCAACCTGGCGGTCGGCTACGGCGGTCGCCGCGAGATCGCCGACGCGGTGCGCTCGCTGCTGCAATCGCATGCCCAGGCCGGCACCTCGATCGAGGAGCTGGCCGAGATCATCGACGTCGAGCACATCGCCGATCATCTCTACACCAAGGGTCAGCCCGATCCAGATCTGGTGATCAGGACCTCGGGGGAGCAGCGGCTGTCCGGCTTCCTGCTGTGGCAGTCGGCACATTCGGAGTTCTACTTCTGCGACGCGCTCTGGCCGGACTTCCGCAAGACCGACTTCCTGCGTGCCCTGCGCGACTTCTCCGAGCGGCAGCGGCGCTTCGGCAACTGAGCCGCGGCCGGCCTACGGCGTGGCGTGGCACCGCGGCCCGGACGCTGACGTAGCGTCCCCGGCAGGCGCTCGGTCCGCAGGATCGGCGCTCGGGAGGTCCCTTGACGGTGGTGAAAAGCCAGCGGGGGGCCGGCATCGCCCCCGTATCATGGGGAATGACCGGAACCCTCGACAGTGGCAGGCGTCGGTGCCGCGCCTGCCCACGGCGTCGCAAGTGTCATGACGCCGCAGCGCCCAGGAGCCCACTGTGACCCACCCGAACCCCACCTCCACCGGACCCGCGGCTTCGGCTGACCGGGCCGTCAAGACCTTCGTCCTGGACACCTCGGTACTGCTGTCCGATCCCGGCGCGCTGGCTCGCTTCGGCGAGCACGACGTCGTCCTGCCGCTGGTGGTGATCGGCGAGCTCGAGGGCAAGCGCCACCATCCCGAACTCGGCTGGTTCGCCCGCGAGACGCTGCGCGCCCTGGACGACCTGCGGATCAGGCACGGCCGGCTGGATGCGCCGGTGCCGGTCGGTGAGGACGGCGGCACCCTGCACGTCGAACTGAACCACTCGGACCTGGCGCTGCTGCCGGCCGGCTTCCGGGTCGAGAGCAACGACTCGCGGATTCTGGCCGTGGCCCTGAACCTGGCCAACGAGGGCCGCGAGGTGGTGCTGGTCTCCAAGGACATGCCGCTGCGGGTCAAGGCCGCCGCCGTCGGGCTGGCCTCCGACGAGTACCGGGTGCACCCCGGCATCGACTCGGGCTGGACCGGGATGGCCGAGGTTGAGGTGTCGAGCTCGGTCATCGACTCCCTCTACGGCGCCGACCGGGTCGAGGCGCCCGAGACCGATGAGCTGCTGCGGGTCGGCGAGTTGCCCTGCCACACCGGCCTGGTACTGCACTCGGCGCGCGGTTCGGCGCTGGCCCGACTGACCCCGGACAAGCAGCTGAAGCTGGTACGCGGCGACCGGGAGGCATTCGGCCTGCGGGGCCGCTCGGCCGAGCAGCGGATCGCGCTGGACCTGCTGCTGGACCCCGAGGTCGGCATCGTGTCGCTGGGCGGCCGGGCCGGGACGGGCAAGTCGGCGCTGGCGCTGTGCGCCGGCCTGGACGCGGTGATGGAGCGGCGGGCCCACAAGAAGGTGGTGGTGTTCCGGCCGCTGTACGCGGTGGGCGGCCAGGAGCTGGGCTACCTGCCCGGCAGCGAGAACGAGAAGATGGCGCCGTGGGCCCAGGCGGTGTTCGACACCCTGGGCGCGCTGGTGAGCAAGGACGTGATGGAGGAGGTGATGGATCGCGGCATGGTGGAGGTGCTGCCGCTGACCCACATCCGCGGCCGTTCCCTGCACGACTCGTTCGTGATCGTGGACGAGGCGCAGTCGCTGGAGCGCAACGTCCTGCTGACCGTGCTGTCGCGGATCGGGCAGGGCTCGAGAGTGGTGCTGACCCACGACGTCGCCCAGCGCGACAACCTGCGGGTCGGCCGGCACGACGGCGTGGCGGCGGTGATCGAGGCACTGCGCGGGCATCCGCTGTTCGCCCACGTCACGCTCACCCGGTCCGAGCGCTCGCCGATCGCCGCGCTGGTCACCGAACTGCTCGAGGACGTCAGCCTCTAGCGGCCGGATCTCCCGAGGCCGGCTCGCGGGTCCGCTCGCCCAGGTCGCCGAGCGCGGGCAGGCCGTCGATCGAGGTCGCGTTCTTGGTCTCGGGGTACTCGCGATACGGCTCGGGCCCGCGCTTCTCCTGGTGCAGGTCGAGCACCTCGCGGTGGGCGACGAAGTCCATCAGCGGCACCGCATAGCCGCAGGAGTCGCTGACCCGGTCCAGGTCCACCATCACGATGGCGCGCTGGGCGGTGACCCGCTGCTTGGGAAAGGCAGCCCGCAGCGACTCGAACTCCGGGTCCTGGGTGAGCACGATCCGGCCCGTGCCGTAGAGCCGGACGATGTTGGTCCGGCCGGTGAAGGCGGCGAACATCAGCGTGATCCGGCCGTTCTCGCGCAGATGGGCGATGGTCTCCGACCCGGAGCCGTAGTAGTCGAGGTAGCCGACCCGGTGCTGGTCGAAGACCACGAAGGTGCCGGTCATGCCCTTGGGCGAGACGTTGACGTGGCCGTCGGCGGCCAACGGCGCGGTGGCCACGAAGAAGACCGGCTGGCTGTCCAGCCACCCCGCCAGCTTGTCGTCGATCCCGTCGTAGACGTGCATCCGGCCTCCCGCTGACGATTCGTCAGCGCTGCTCGGCCGGCCGGGTCATCGACAGCACGTCCAGCACCTCGTCGAGCTTGGCCTCGGTGATCGCCCCGGACTCGACGTGGCCCCGCTCGATCACCACCTGCCGGATGGTCTTGCGCTCGGCCAGCGCCTGCTTGGCGATCTTGGCGGCCTCGTCGTAGCCGACGTAGTGGTTGAGCGGCGTGACGATCGAGGGCGAGGACTCGGCGTACTCGCGGCAGCGCTCGACGTTGGCCTCGATGCCGGCCACGCACTTGTCGGCGAACACCGTGCTGACGTTGGCGATCAGCCGGATCGACTCCAGGACGTTGCGCGCCATCACCGGCAGCATCACGTTCAGCTCGAAGTTGCCGGACGCGCCGGCAAAGGCGACCGCGGCGTCGTTGCCGATCACCTGGGCCGCCACCTGGCAGACGGCTTCGCACAGCACCGGGTTGACCTTGCCGGGCATGATCGAGGAGCCCGGCTGCAGGTCGGGCAGGAACAGTTCGGTCAGCCCGGTCCGCGGCCCGGAGCCCATCCAGCGGATGTCGTTGCTGACCTTGTTCAGGCTGACCGCGATGGTGCGCAGCACGCCGGACAGCTCCACCAGCCCGTCTCGGGCTCCCTGCGCCTCGAAGTGGTCGCGCGCCTCGGTCAGCGGCAGCCCGGTCGCCGCCGCCACCTCGGCGATGACCGCGGCCGGGAAGCCGGGCGGCGTGTTGATCCCGGTCCCCACCGCCGTCCCGCCCAGCGGCAGCTCGG
>JAVEEO010000066.1 GCA_030840415.1 Pseudonocardiales bacterium
TTCTGCCCGCGTTCGGCCCGAGCCGCCTTCTTCTCCGCTCGGCTGAGCTTGACCTTGCTGTTCCGCTTCGCCCCGGTGGATTGCGCCATGACACAAGGATAAGCGGCTCACCAAAAGATGTTTTACCCACGTCAAGGATTACCAGCTACAGTTACTTCAGTGTTAGTTTCTCGGCGTCTGGGGGTGAGCAAACTGATACGAATCCGGCGTCCTGATCGGGTGATCGCGGGTTTGCTGCTCACCGCACTCGCGGCCGCGCTGGCGCTGCTGGCCCAACCCAGCTCCGCCGCGTCGTTGGACAGCTATGACATTCGTGCCTCGGTCCGCTATGGCTGCGCGCAGAACGACAGCGAGGAGAACTTCGTCGAGGTGACGCTGCGCGCCGAGGATTGGAAGGGCGGGGACGGCGAGCAGGACGATGAGTTGGTGCTGCAGGTCGGCCTGGCCGGTCCCGACTCGGCCGACTCCGACGGCGTGTTCCCCGAGGGCGGCCCGAGCCTGGTAACCCTGGGCCAGACGCCCACCAAGGTTCGGCTTGCCGGGCCGGTGCATGACGGCGACCACGTGTTCCTCCGCCAGTTGGACCAACCCGGCGTCATCACCCTGCCACTGCAGTCCACCTGCCACCGGATCAAGCCCACCAACTTCGGGCTGGACGAGCCGACGGTGCGGGTGGCCCCGCAGAGTTGCACCCCGGGAGCGCAGGCCAACCTCCAGGTCACCCTGGACAACCCGAACGACGTCGATCACCGACTGCAGAAGATGGGCATCGAGCAGATCGACTACACGGTGCTGCTGGTGCGTCACGACGGCCTGCTGGCCGGCGCCGACCCGGTGGGGACGCTGATCAGCTTCGACGAGCCGAGTGCCTCGGTCATCACCCTCAGCCAGGTGGTCGCCAAGCCCACCAATTACCAGGTCCGGGTGATCGGCCTGGACGGCGCGGTGGTCAGCTCGAACAACCTCCGGCTCAGCTGCGCCGGCACCGTCCCGCCGCCGCCCAGCTCGCCCCGACCCACTCCGACGGTCCCGACCAGCCGGCCAGGCACGGCAACGCCGAGCACCTCCCGCCCGGCCCCGAGCACCTCCCGCCCGACGCCCAGCTGGTCGGAGCCGAGTTCGCCGGCACCGAGTTCACCCGCGGCGAGCCGCTCGAGCGCTCCCGCCACGTCGGCGGCGCCCAGTTCGGTCGGCCCAGCTCCGACCACCACCAGTCCGGTCCGGTCGACGCCGGCCGGCTCGTCGCCACCGGTGCCCTCGACCGGCAACTCCTCGGGCTCGCGGCCGGCACCGACCGCGTCGGCCAGCACTCCGGCGCCGTCGGCGCCTGCCAGCACCTCCGCTGCCGTCCCGGCGACCTCCAGCCCGGCCCCGAGCCCGGTGCCCAGCAGGATCCGGCTGGTGGAACCGCGCTCGGACTACGGCCCGCTGCCGGTCTTCCAGAAGGAAGTCGCGCTGGTGGTACTGGTGTTCTCCGCGGCGCTGGCAGCACTGGTCGGCGGAACCGTGGTCGCCGCCCGTCGGCGCTGAAACCGCTCGCACTGCCGAATCAGTCGGCGCCGATCAGCCGCCCGCTCAGTTCCCTGTCGCGCAACCGGTGGTGCTGAATGAGTGCCCGCTGATCTGAGGAATCGAGTGCGGATCAGGTGGTCGCGGTCGCGGTGAGGCTGCGGGCGTCGAGGGCCTGCTGGTAGAGCCGACCGGCCCGGTAGGACGAGCGGACCAACGGCCCGCTCAGCACTCCGGCGAAGCCGATCTCCTCGGCCTCCTCGCGCAGCTCGACGAACTCGTCGGGCTTGACCCAGCGGTCGATCGGGTGATGGCGCACTGAGGGACGCAGGTACTGCGTGATGGTGATGAGCTCACACCCCGCGTCGTGCAGATCCTGCAGGGCTTGGGAGATCTCGGCCCGTTGCTCGCCCATGCCGAGGATCAGGTTGGACTTGGTGACCAGGCCGGCGGCGCGCGCCGCGCTGATCACACTGAGCGACCGCTCGTAGGTGAAAGCCGGCCGGATCCGCTTGAACACCCGCGGCACCGTCTCGACGTTGTGCGCCAGCACCTCCGGGCGTGAACCGAACACCTCGGCCAGCTGCTCGGGGATGGCATTGAAGTCCGGAATCAGCAGTTCCACGCCCGTACCGGCGTTCAGGCCGTGGATCTGGCGCACCGTTTCGGCGTACAGCCACGCGCCGCCGTCGGGCAGGTCATCGCGTGCGACGCCGGTGACGGTGGCGTAGCGCAGCCCCATCGTCTGCACGCTTTCGGCGACCCGCCGGGGCTCATCGGTGTCCAGCCGGGCGGGCTTGCCGGTGTCGATCTGGCAGAAGTCGCAGCGCCGGGTGCACTGGTCGCCGCCGATCAGGAAGGTAGCCTCGCGGTCTTCCCAGCACTCGTAGATGTTGGGGCAGCCGGCCTCCTGGCACACCGTGTGCAGGCCTTCGCTCTTCACCAGTTGGCGCAGCTCGGTGTACTGCGGTCCCATCACGGCACGGGTCTTGATCCATTCCGGCTTGCGCTCGATGGGCGTCTGAGCGTTGCGGGCCTCGATCCGCAGCAGCTTGCGCCCGGCACCGGGAGAGGTGCCGGACCCGGCCGGCGTGGCGCTGGTGTCAGTCACGCGATCGAGCGTACGCGGCGACCAGGCCGGGCAGCAGCGACTCCACCACCGGCAGGGCGTCGGCGACGCCGACGTCCCGGCCGAGTTCGGCGGTCAGCGACGTGACACCGGCATCGGCGATACCGCACGGCACGATCCTGCCGAACCAGCTGAGGTCGGGATTGCAGTTGAGGGCGAAGCCATGCAGCGTGACGCCCTGGGCCACCCGGATGCCGATCGCGGCGACCTTGCGCTCGGGCCCGCGCTCGTCAGCGGGAAGCCACACGCCGCTGCGGCCGGCGACCTGGCCGGCGCGCAGGCCGAGCTCGGCGCACACCTCGATCAGGACCTCTTCCATCCGGCGCACGTAGGCGACCACGTCGACCGGGTTGGGCAGCTCGACGATCGGGTAACCCACCAGCTGGCCCGGACCGTGCCAAGTGATCTTGCCGCCACGGTCGACGTCGATCACCGGCGTGCCGTCGACCGGACGCTCCCACGCCTCGGTACGCCGGCCCGCGGTGTAGACCGGCGGATGTTCCAGCAGCAGCGCGGTGTCGTCGATCTCACCGGCGACCCGCTGGGCATGCAATTGGCGCTGCCACTGCCAGGCCTGCTCGTAGTCCAGCAGCCCGGCCCGGATGGTCCTCAACTCAGACACTCGATCATCTCCTTGGCAAGCACTGCCGACCACACTAATCCGCCTTGCCGACAGAAACCGTGCTCGTGGGTGCGCTCACACACCAGACATCGCGCCGTGGCCGGGCCTGTGGATAACTCCGGCCGTCCGTCGGCGGTTTCTCCTACGGTGGCCCGATGGCGTTCACCGTTCCCGGTTACCAGGTCGATCAACTCCTCGGCTATGGCAGCCACGCAGAGGTGTGGTCGGGCACCGCCACCGCCGGTGGCGATCGGGTGGCGCTGAAGCGGATCGTGTTGCCGCGGCAGGGCGACCCGCAGCGGGCTGCCGAGCTGATCGCAGCGGCTCGGACCGAAGCGGCGCTGCTCGCCGCCCTGGAGCATCCCAGCCTGATCCGGTTCCACGGGTACGTCCAGACGCCGGCCGCGGCGGTGCTGGTGATGGAGCTGGCCGAGGGCGGCTCGTTGGCCCGGCTGCTGCGCCGCCGCGATCGGCTGACTCCGGCCGAGGTCGCCGCCGCGCTGAGCCCGATCGCCGCCGCGCTGGCCTACGCGCACGCCGAGGGCGTCCGGCACGGTGACGTCAGCGCCGCCAACATCCTGTTCACCGGCATCGGCCAACCCAAGCTGGCCGACCTCGGAGTGGCCAGGCTGCTGATCGATCAGGCCACCGACCAGCCGCTGGGTACGCCCGCCTATCTCGACCCGGTGGTCGCAGCCGGTGGTCCGGCAGGCCCGTCCAGCGACGTCTTCTCCCTCGCCGCGGTGGCCCTGCACTGCCTCAGCGGCGCCGGGCCGTGGCAGGCCGATGGTTGGGCGGACTCGCAGGCGATGCTGGACCGAGCGGCCACCGGCGTGATCGCGGACCTTGCCGACCGGCTGGCGGGCTGCCCGCCGGACATGGCTGCCGTGCTGCGTCGAACCCTGGACCCGCAGCCGCAACGCAGGGGCTCGGCAGCCGCGTTCGCGCTCGACCTGGGTGCCAGCGTGCCGTCCGCTCCGGTCGTGCTGGCCGCCGGCCGGATCCCGTCGCGAGTCGGCCGGCACTCCGCCGAGCGCCAGAACCCGGCAGCTGCCGATGTGGTGCCGACCGACCTGACCCAGGTGGCACGGCTGCAGGTCAGGCCGGAACCGGTCGCGACCCGAAGTCCGGCCCGCTCCCGCCGCCGGCTGGTGGCCGCGGTGCTGACCGGTGTGCTGGTGGCCGGTGCCGCGGCGACGCTCGGGCTGGCCGCGGTCGGCAAGCGCGGCTGGCCGATCCTGGCCGCCGGTCCGCACCGCGGCTCAACGCCGGCCGGCCAGCCGCGGCTCCCGGACGGCCCGCCCGGCACCGGAGCCGGGCCCACCGACGCGACCACCTCAATCGATTCGGCGACCTCGTCCGTGCCGGCGACCTCGTCCGTGCCGGCGACCTCGTCCGCGCCGGCAGCCTCGTCCGCGCCGGCCATCCCGACCGGGTCGGTGACCGCCGCCGCGCCGGGAACCGCAGCCGGTCAACCTCCCCCCGCGGGTCCGAGCGGGAGTGCCGAGGCGGCGGTGAGATCCTCGGCCGCCGGTTCCTCGCCGGCGGATTCGATCGACCCGGCGGCGGTCCTGCGCCAACTGGCAGACCGGCGCTCGGTCGCGTTCGCGCTGAACCGGCCGGACCTACTGACCGGGGTGTACCAGTCCGGGCCACTGCTCACCCGGGACGTCGAGCTGCTCGGCTCCCGGGTGCCGGCCGGCTGCGGGCTGACCGGGTTGCGCACCGACTACCGACAGGTCACCGTGACGGGCATCGGTACCCAGCGCCTGGAGGTGCGGGCCACTGCCAGCCAGCCTCCGGCAACGCTGGTCTGTGCCGGCGCCCTGCGCGGTCGCACGGCGTCGGCAGCTCCCGCCCGGCTGGCATTGAGCCTGGTGCGGGTGGGGCGGGAGTTCCGGATCGCCTCGCAACGCCGGCTGCCGTCGTGAGCCCGCTGCCGTCCCGGCCGCCCACCGGTGGCCACGCAGCGCTAGTTGCGGATCGCCCAGTCCAGCGCGCTGCGCAGATCGGGGTGCTCGAACCGGTACCCGCTGGCGAGCAGCTTCTCGGGCAGCACCCGCTGGCTGACCAGCACGCCCTCGTCGGCGAACTGGCCCAGTGCCAGTCGCAGGCCGAACGCGGGCGCCGGGATGATTGCCGGGCGGTGCAGCGCCGCGGCCAGCGCCGCGGTGAACTCGGCATTGGGCACCGGTTCGGGGCCCACCAGGTTCAGCGGCCCCTCGAGCTGATCGGTCTCCAGGGCATGCCGGATGGCGCCGATCTCGTCGGCGAGGGTGATCCAGGACTGGTACTGCCGTCCGGACCCGAGCTTGCCCCCGGCGCCGAGCTTGAACAGCGGCACCAGGCGCTTCATCAGGCCGCCGGTGGAACTCAGCACCAGGCCGGTGCGCAGCATCACCACCCGCACCCCGGCGCGAGCGGCGGGCTCGGTGGCCGCCTCCCAGCGGCGCACCAGATCGGCCAGGAAGCCCGTTCCGGCGGTGGCGGCTTCGGGCAGCGGCTGATCGCCGCGCTCGCCGTAGTAGCCGATCGCCGACGCCGACACGAAGGTGCCGGGGCGCAGCTCCGGCGGCAGCCCGGCCAGTGTCTCGGCGATCGTCGTGGTGGGCTGCAGCCGGCTCTGCACCAGTACCTGCCGATAGGCATCGGTCCAGCGCTTGTCCGCCACGCCGGCCCCGGACAGGCACACCACCGCGTCGGCTCCGGCCAGCAACTGCGGATCCAAGTCGCCGCGTTCGGGATGCCACTCGAATTCCGCTCCGGACGCCGCCGGGCGCCGCACCAGCGTGTCGACCTGGTGGCCGTCCTTGCGCAGGTCGGCGACCAGCGCCTTGCCGAGAAATCCGGACGCCCCGGCGATGACCAGCTTCACAACGAACTCCCGTCGACAACCCGGCAGCCGCCGGCAGATCCGGCAGCCGTCCGGCTCGATCCCGCGACCGGCCGGTGCGTCCGGCTCACCCGCTCCCGACGGGTGCGGGCACCGGCCGGGTCGTCCCGGTCACCAGCCGGCTCGGCACACCGGTCAGCCGAGTCCGAGCGCGCGCTCGAAGGCACCGGCCTCCAGCCGGGTCTTCATGGTGGTGAGGAACCGGGCCGCATCCGCTCCGTCCACGATCCGGTGGTCGTAGGACAGCGCCAGATAGACCATCGAACGGATCGCGATGATCTCACCCAGCTTCTCATCCGACAGCACCACCGGACGCTTGACCACCGCACCGGTCCCCAGGATCGCGACCTGCGGCTGGTTGATGATCGGGGTGTCGAACAGGGCACCTCGGCTGCCGGTGTTGGTCAGGGTGAAGGTGCCGCCGCCGAGCTCGTCAGGCGAGACCTTGTTGGTCCGGGTGCGCTCGGCCAGGTCGGCGATCTTGCGGGCGATGCCGGCCAGGTTGAAGTCCCCGGCGTTGTGGATCACCGGCACCAGCAGGCCGCGCTCGGTGTCCACCGCGATGCCCAGGTGCTCGGCCTCGTGGTAGGTCACCGTGCCGGCCTCGGTGTCGACCGAGCAGTTCACGTTCGGGTGGGCCTTCAACGCCTCGACCGCGGCGACCGCAAAGAAGGGCAGGAAGGACAGCTTGACGCCTTCGCGCTTCTCGAAGTCACGCTTGGCGGCCTCGCGCAGCCGGGCGATCCCGGTGATGTCGACCTCCACCACGGTGGTCAGCTGCGCCGATGTCTGCAGGGACTCGACCATCCGGGCAGCGATCAGCTGGCGCAGCCGGGACAGCTTGACGGTCTGGCCCCGCAGCGCGTTGTCGACAGTCGGGGCGGCCGGGGCCTGGCCAGCCGTGGTCTGGGCGGCCGCGGCAGGCACGGCCGCGGGTGCGGCGGCAGCCGGTGGGGCAGCGGCGGCGGCTTCGGCCTCGGCCCGCTGCTCGGCTGCGGCCTGGGCAGCCGAGAGCACGTCGGACTTGCGGATCCGGCCACCCACCCCGGTGCCGGTGAGCGAGTTCAGGTCGACGCCGTGCTCGCTGGCCAGCTTGCGTACCAGCGGGGTCACATAGGTGCCGGCCACCTCGTCGTCGTCGACGCCGGCCGGAACGGACGGGGTCTCGCGGCCCGAGTAGTCCGGCGCCGGAGCCGACCCACTCGAGGCGGACGAGGCGGTGGCCGGTGCCGGAGCGGCGGCGGGCGCCGGGGCCGGGGCGACCGCGGCGGCCGGCTGGCTGGACTCGCTGGCCGAGCCAGCCTCCGGGGCGGCCTCGCTGGTCGGCTCGTTCGGTGCCATCTCGTCGGTGGACTGCTCGTCGGCCGGCTGAGCCTGCGCAGGCTGGGTTTCAGCGGCCTGGGCCGCGCCGTCCTGATCGCCGGATTCCGCGGCGGCCGGCTTGTCCTCGGCCGACCGGTCCTCGGCCTGGCGCTCGTCGACCGAGTTGTCCCCGGCCGGCTCCTGGTCTGCCTGGCCACCGGCGGACTCGCCAGAGTCATCCGAGCTGTCGGCATCACCCGAGCCGCCGGCATCACCGGAGGCCTCGCTCGCGTCGCTGATCACCGCCAGTTCGACGCCGATCTCGACGGTCTCGTCCTCGGCGACCTTGATCGAGGTCAGGATGCCGGACGCGGGCGAGGGCACCTCGGTGTCGACCTTGTCCGTCGACACCTCCAGCAGCGGCTCGTCCGCCGTGACCTGGTCGCCCTCCTGCTTGAGCCAGCGGGTAACGGTTCCTTCGGTCACGCTCTCACCGAGGCGCGGCATGGTCACTGAGACCGGCATGTCTACTGGCTCCTATCGTCGAGAACAAGGCATGGCACAGCGAGCAGCGAATGCTGAGTGCCAGCTCAGTCGTGCACGTGCAGCGGCTTGCCGGCGAGCAGCAGGTGCGCCTCGCCGATCGCCTCGGACTGGGTCGGGTGCGGGTGGATCAGCTGCGCGACCTCGCTGGGCAGCGCCTCCCAGTTGTAGATCAGCTGCGCCTCGGCGATCAGCTCGCCGACCCGGTCACCGACGATGTGCACGCCGAGCACCCGGCCGGAGCCGTCGGAGTTCTCGGCGATCAGCTTGACCGCGCCCTTGGTGTTCAGGATCGCCGAGCGCCCGTTGCCGGACAGGTCGTAGGTGACGGTCTTGATCTTGTCCGCGCCGTACTTCTCGGCCGCCTGTGCCTCGGTAAGCCCCACCGAGGCCACCTCGGGGCTGGAGTAGGTGATCCGCGGGACGCCGGCGTAGTCGATCGGCACCACCGGCAGGCCGGCCAGGTGCTCGGCAACCAGGATGCCCTCGGCGAAGCCGACGTGGGCCAACTGCAGGGTCGGGATCAGGTCGCCGACCGCGTACACGCCGTCCACGTTGGTGCGGCAGTACTCGTCGACGAGCACGAAGCCGCGGTCCATCTTCAGTCCGGCCTCCTCGTAGCCGAGGTCGGCGGAGGTCGGGCCGCGCCCCACCGCCACCAGCAGCACCTCGGCCTCCAGCGACTGGCCGCCCTCCAGATGAACCTTGACGCCGCTGTCGGTGGACTCGACCCGCTCGAAGCGGGCGCCCAGCTTGAAGTTGATGCCGCGCCGCCGGAAGGCGCGCTCGAGCAGCTTGGAGTTGGCCTCGTCCTCCAGCGGCACCAGGTGCGGCAGTGCCTCGACGATGGTCACGTCTGCGCCGAAGGACTTCCAGGCACTGGCGAACTCGACACCGATCACCCCGCCGCCGAGCACGATCGCGCTGGCCGGCACGTGGTCCAGGCCGAGGGCGTGCTCGCTGGCGATCACCCGCTGGCCGTCCAGCTCCAGGCCCGGCAGGGTGCGCGAGTACGAGCCGGTGGCCAGCACCACGTTCGTCCCGGTGTAGGTCTGGTCGCCGACGCTGACCTGCTTGGGCCCGGTGAGCCGGCCCTCACCCTCGACGATGGTGATGCCGCGGCTGCGGATCAGGCCCTGCAGGCCCTTCCAGTTCTTGGTGATCACGCCGTCCTTGTACTTGTGGACGCCGGCCATGTCGATGCCTTCGAAGCTGGCGTTGACGCCGAACTGGGCGCTCTCGCGCGCCGAGTCGGCGACCTCACCGGCATGCAGCAGCGCCTTGGTCGGGATACAGCCCCGATGCAGGCAGGTGCCACCCACCTTGTCCTTCTCTATCAGCACCACCGACTTGCCCAGCTCGGCGGCGCGCAGGGCGGCTGCGTACCCGCCGCTGCCACCACCCAGGATCACGACGTCGACGTTGTTGTCGGCCCCTTCGGCTGCCACGAATGTCTCCAAGCTTCGGGACTGCGCTGCCCCGATCGTCACCAGTGAGTACAGCAGGCCCGACGTGCTGTCGGGCCGGTTCCATCTTGTCACTTCGCGTTCGGCCGCGGGCAGCCGGGCGGGCGGTGCCGGTGGGCGCCGGCCGCCGGAAATCGACGTGCCGATCGCCGTAGTGGCTAGTTCGCCGCCAGCTCGGCCAGGGACGCCACGATGGTCCGGACGATGACGCCGGTGCCGCCCTCGCCGTTGTATCCCGACGCGGTCTTGAGGAACGCCGGTCCGGCGATGTCGATGTGCACCCAGTCCAGGCCCTCCGGCACGAAGTCCTTGAGGAAGGTGCCGGCGACCAGCATCGAGGCCGAGCGGTCCTTGGGCAGGTTCACGATGTCGGCCACCGGCGAGTCCAGCACGGTGCGCAGCCGGGGCAGCAGCGGCATCGGCCACAGCGACTCACCGGCCGCGGTGCCGGCGGCCACCACCCGGTCGCGGAAGTCGTCGGTGCCCATCACCCCGGAGGTGCCGCTGCCCAGTGCCACCACCTGGCCGCCGGTCAGGGTGGCCGTGTCGATCAGGCAGTCGGGGGAGTCCTCACAGGCCCGCAGGATCGCGTCGGCCAGGATCAGCCGGCCCTCGGCGTCGGTGTTGTCGATCTCGACGGTGCGCCCGTCGTGCATCGTGATGATGTCGGAGGGCCGGTAGGCCGAGCCGGACACCGCGTTCTCGGCCATCGGGACGGTGGCGGTGACCGCGATCGGCAGCTTGAGCCGGGCCGCCGCGATGACCGACTCGATGACCGCGGCCGCGCCGGCCATGTCGGACTTCATGTCGCCCATGCCGGAGGTCTTGAGGTCGAGGCCGCCGGTGTCGAAGGTGATGCCCTTGCCCACCAGCGCGGCCCGGGCCCGCGGCCGGGCCGGGGTGTAGCTGAGCCGGACCAGCCGGGGCGGGGTCTGCGAGCCGCCGCCGACTGCCAGGATGCCGCCGAACCGGCCGCGCTTGAGGGCCCGCTCGTCGAGCACCTCGACCTCCAGGCCGGCCGCGACGCCCTGCTCGCGGGCGTACTCGGCGAAGCTCACCGGGTTCAGGATGTTGGCGGGGGTGTTGACCAGGTCGCGGGTGTTGTTCACCGCCTCGGCGATGATCTTCGACCGGCGGACGGCGGCCTTGGCGGCTGCCTGCGCCGGTTCGGAGACCGCGATGTCGATCCGCCGCAGGCCGGACGCCCGGCCAGCGGTCTTGTACCGGGTGAACCGGTAGGCGCCCAGCAGCGCGCCCTCGCAGCAGGCGGCCACCAGTTCCGGATCGGTGCCGGCGCCGATCGCCACCGCGACCCGGCCGGCCGCCTGCAGCCCGCGCAGCGCGGTTCCGACCGCGCGCCGGACCGCTTCGGGGTCGAGGGTGCCCGGCTGGCCGGGGCCCAGCCCGGCGGCCACCACCAGCGGTACCGGGCCGTTGCCCAGGGTGGGGATCTTGACCGCCTCGTCGGCCCGGCCGGTTGCCTCGACGGCCCGCAGTGCCGCCAGCAGACCGCCACCGAGCGCCGCGTCGACCGCGGCCGCGCCGTCGGCCAGCGCCACGCCGGCAGCGGTGCTGACGGTCGCCACCACGACCACGTCGGCGGTCAACGGCGCCGCATTGTCGACCAAAGTCACCGAAGTCATCCGGCAACTGTATGTGACGTGTCTTTCCGCTTCGGGACGACGGCCTGACACCGGCTTGTAACGTCGCCGACACAGCCAGGAGGAGGCCGCGGCGGGCTCGGTACCGTGTGCGCCATGACTGAGCTGCGCCGTTCACCGCTGCACGACCGCCACGTCGACCTCGGAGCCAAGCTCGCCGACTTCGGCGGCTGGGAAATGCCCATCGAATACGGCGCCTCCGGCGGTGGTGTGATCGCCGAGCACACCGCCGTGCGGACCGCGGTCGGGATCTTCGACGTCTCGCACCTGGGCAAGGCCACGGTCGCCGGCCCCGGCGCCCGGGACTTCGTGAACTCCTGCCTGACCGCCGACCTGGGCAAGATCGGCCCGGGCCAGGCGCAGTACACGCTGTGCTGCGCCGAGGACGGCGGCGTCATCGACGACGTGTTCAGCTACCTGATCTCCGACGAGCAGGTGTTCCTGATGCCGAACGCGGCCAATGCCGACCAGGTGGTCGGGCTGCTGGCCGCCGCCGCGCCCGAGGGGGTGACGGTGACCAACCAGCACGAGGACTACGCGGTACTGGCCGTACAGGGCCCTAGGTCGCCCGAGGTGTTGCAGGCGCTGCACCTGCCGGTCGAGTTGGACTACGTCAGCTTCGTCGACGCCGAGTTCGACGGCCGGCCGGTCCGGGTCTGTCGCACCGGCTACACCGGCGAGCACGGCTACGAGCTGATCCCGGCCTGGAAGGACGCGCTGGCCCTCTGGGACGCGCTGGTCGAGACCGCCCGGGGCATCGGGGGGATGCCGGCCGGCCTGGGCGCCCGGGACACCCTGCGGACCGAGATGGGCTACCCGCTGCACGGCCAGGACCTGACCCGGGAGATCAGCCCGGTCCAGGCCGGCTCGTCCTGGGCGGTGGGCTGGAAGAAGCCGCGGTTCTGGGGACGCGAGGCGCTGCTGGCCGAGAAGGCGGCCGGGCCGGCCCGGCGGCTGCGCGGGCTGCTGGTCACCGACCGCGGCGTGCCGCGCGGGCACATGAACGTGCTGGGCCCCGACGGCAGCGTGATCGGCCAGACCACCTCCGGAACCTTCTCGCCGAGCCTGAAGCAGGGCATCGCGCTGGCCCTCATCGACAGTGCGGCCGAACTCGGCGAGGTCTCGATCGAGGTCCGCGGCCGCTAGCTTGCCGCCAGAGTGGTTCCGCTGCCGTTCGTGCCCTCGCACGTCCGCTAGCGGGGTTCTGCGCCGACTGCCAGCCGGCCGGGATTGACGCGACGTTCGGCGTCGGCGCAACCGTCGGTTGTCAGCCACGTGAGGTTCATCTGGCGGTCAGCTGCACTTGCCAGGGTTCGTGCTGCCCACGCAGACGACCCTGCTCACCCAGCTCGACCGAGGAGATCCGCACCGCATGGCCATCTCTCGACGCCAATTACTGAGCCGCACCGCGATCGCCGGGGCCGGCACGCTGGCCGCGAGCAGCGGCATCGAAGCCCTGTTCGCCCCGGCCGCCGCCGCCAATCCCACCGCCACGGCGCGCCTTGCCGCAGCGGCGCACCGGCCGCTGTTTCCGCCGCTGGAATCGGGCCCCGGTGACCTGCTCGCGCTGCCCCGCGGCTTCCGCTGCGAGGTGGTGGCCGTCTCGGGCGAGACCGATATCCACGACGGCACCGGCACCCTGATCGGCAAGACCCCCGAGCGCCCGGACGGCACGCTGGCGGTGCAGGTGGACGGAGGCCTGCGGCTGATCCAGAACCACGAGGCGAGCCCCGGCAGCCCGCTGCCGGTGCCACTGGTGCCCGGAACCGTCTATGACCCCGGTGCGCTCGGCGGCGGGTGCACCGTCCTCGACCTGACCTCGGACGGCCGCCGCCGCTCGGAGTGGGTGGCACTGTCGGGCACGGTGAGCAACTGTGCCGGCGGCCCGACCCCGTGGGGATCGTGGCTCAGCTGCGAGGAGACCGAGGCCAGGGCCGGCACCGGCAGCCTGACCAAGGACCACGGTTATGTCTTCGAGGTGTTCGCCGGCGGGCCGGCCGAGCAGTCCCCGTTGCCGATCAAGGCCTGGGGCCGGGCCCCGCACGAGGCGGTGGTGATCGAGCCGTCCCGGCAGCGGGTGTATCTCACCGAGGACGCCAGCGGCCCGAACGGCCTGCTCTACCGGTGGAGCGCACCGCGCGGCACTCGGCTCAGGCCGTACCTCGCCCGGTCGCTGAAGGACAACGACGGAACCCTCGAAGCCTTGACAGTGCTGACCGGCGACGGCAGCGTGCTGCCCGACCTGGCCTACGTCACCTCGGCGCAGCTCGGCCGCCCGTTCGCCACCCGGTGGCAGCCGGTGCCGGACCGACACGCCCGCACCACCTCGCTGCGCAAGCAGTTCGCGGCCGGCGAGGTCACCCGGTCCAAGAAGCTCGAGGGCGCCTGGGGCGACGACCGGGGCATGTACTTCGTCGCCAGCTTCGCTTTCGGGGCCAACGACCTGCCGGCCGATGCCACCAAGCACGACGGGCAGCTCTGGTACTACGACTACGCGAGCCAGACCCTGACCCTGCTGGCGTACTACCCCTACAACGAGAAGCTGCACGTCGAATCCCCGAACTGGGAGCAGTCGCTGGGGCTGAGCCTGGACCTGGCCTTCGACGGTCCGGACGGCTGCCACGTCTCGCCGTACGGCAGCCTGATCCTCACCGAGGACGGCAACACCGCCAACCACCTGCTGAGCTGGAGCCGGCAGACCGGCACCCAGGCCATCGCGCGCAACCTGATCGTGCTGGAGCAGAGTGCGCTGGGCGGGAACGTCTACAGCGAGATGACCGGGCCGGC
>JAVEEO010000081.1 GCA_030840415.1 Pseudonocardiales bacterium
CCAGGCCGGCGGGATCCTGCCGGAACTCCGGAACCCGTTCGAGCAGGTAGGTCAGGGCGTCGTTGATGGTCTGCCAGCGGCTGGCGAAGAAGGACGAGTCGTGCAGGTAGACCCGCGACTGCGGCTGCCGGACGCACACGATGGGACCGAGCCGGGCCGCCCGCAGCAGCAGTTCGTAGTCCTCGGCGTAACTGCCGGGCAGCTGCTCGTCCACCAGGCCGATCTCGTCGAGCAACTCGGTCCGACCGATCAGGTAGGTCGAGGCGTTGGCCTCCAGGTGCCGGTCGTTGAGCAGGTCGGTAAAGGTCAATGCCGGCAGCTCCGCCTCGCGGGGAATGTCCTTGCCTCGGTAGTGGTAGAGGAATCCCGACGCCGCCGCGCTCGCCTCGGGATGCTCGCGCAGCAGGTCGACCTGGGCGCGCAGCTTGCCGGGCAGCCACTCGTCGTCGTCGTCGCAGGAACCGACCAGCTCACCGGTGGCCGCGAGGTAGCCGGTGTTGCGGTTGCCGGCCAGCCCCTTGGTCCGGTTGTTGACCAGTACCTGCACCGTCCGGCCCTCGCGGAGCTGGACCTCGGGCATCACCGGGTCGGTGCCGTCATAGACCACCAGGCACTCTATCGGGCCGGGGTAGTCCTGGTCGATCACCGACTGGACGGCGCGGCGCAGCAGTTGCGGCCGGTTCATGGTGGGGATGACCGCGCTGACCAGCGGCCAGCTGTCCGGTTCGGTCCGCCAGCCGGTCGGGTTCGGGAGGGTCATGCTCGGGTCACCGCCACTGGTAGACCTTCACCCAGTCCACCACCATGTCGGCGGGGAGTGCGGTGTCGGCGTTCGGACTGCCGGGAAAGGTGCCGCCGACCGCGAGGTTCAGCCGGAGGTAGAACTCACCTGCGAACGCCTCGTCGATCCAGGGTGCGGCCTCGGAGTTGCGTTCGAAGGTGAGCTTGCCGTCGACGTACCAGCGCATGGAGCCCGGACCCCACTCGGCGGCGTAGGTGTGGAATCCGCTGGCCGGGCCGCCGGCCACCGGCGCCAGGGTGGACTGCTTGGGGTAGGTGCCCTTGCCGTCGTACCAGAGCGTCTGGTGCACCGTGCCCGCCTCGGGATCGGCGGGGTCGCTGGTGCCGATCGCTTCCATGATGTCGAGCTCGCCGTCACCGGAGCCGTTGGCCGGCCGCATCCAGAAGGCCGGCCACAGGCCCTTGGAGGTGCCGGCCGCCAGCGGCAGCTTCGCCCGGACCTCGAAGCGGCCCTGGTGCCAGGCCGCCTTGCCTTCGGTGCTCAGCATCGCCGAGGTGTAGGAACGCCCGTTCGGGAAACGGGAATCGGCGTCGCCGCAGACCACCGGCGTGCTCTCGCGGATGGCGCGCAGCGTGAGCATGCCGTCGGCGACCTGGACATTGGCGGAGCGGCTCATCAGGCAGGCCAGCTCCTTGTTTCCCTCACCGAAGGTGGAATGGTCCTCGGCGGTCCACTTGGAGCGGTCGAGGGCGGTGCCGTCGAAGTCGTCGGACCAGGCGAGCTGCCAGCCGGGCCGGGCCTCCTTGCGCGACACCGCGACCGCGATGACGCCGGCCGCGACCAGCACCGCGAGCACGCCCGCTACCAGCCACCGGCGGCCGGGGCTCCAGAACGCCCGGGTTGCGGGGTCGGGAGCCGCGGGTGGATTGCCGGGCCGTGCCGATTTCAGATCATCCATCAACTGTTCTCTGCCGCCGAAAGGCCCGGCCCGTGTGCACCGGCCGGGTCTTCGGTAAGCATATGCCACAGGCTAGATCGCTGTTAGCTGATCTAGCCTGTGGCTCGCTGGTTACTTCTGGTACACCCGCACGTAGTCGATCACGTAGTCGCTCTGGCCCAGCGGCGCACCGGCCACCGGCTTGCCGTAGTAGTTGGGCATGCTGCCCCCGACCTGCAGGTTCAGCCGGATGTTCATCGGCTCGCAGAAGGTGGGGTCCAGCCAGCTGAGCACGGACTGGGTCTTGGAGAAGACCAGCCGGTTGTCGACGTACCAGTTCACGATGCCCGGCTCGCGCTCCACCGCGTAGGTGTGCCAGCTGGTGAAGTCCCCGCTGGGCAGGATGTCCTCGTGGCCGGCCTTGCCCATGCCGCCGTCGGTGGACTGGTGGATGGTCTGCACGGTCTTGGTGTTCAGGCCGCCGACCGCCTCCATGATGTCGAGCTCACCCTTGTTGGTGTTGTCACGCAGCCAGAAGGCCGGCCACATGCCCTGCGCCGCGGGCAGCTTGGCGCGCATCTCGATGCGTCCGTACTGCCAGGACTCCCGGCCGATGGTGTCGAGGTAGCCGGAGGTGTACTGCTTGGTGGTGCTGCCCACGGTGTAGCTCTCCTGGATCGCCCGCAGGGTCAGCGCGCCGTTGCTGACGAACACGTTGGACGAGCGGGAGGTGACGATCGACTCCTCGTTGTTGGCCCAGGAGTTGTTGCGGACGTTCCACTTGGTGCGGTCGATGGTGTTGAAATCGTCGTTGAAGACCAGCTTGTAGCCGGCGGGCGCCGGAGCCGAGCTGGTCGGAGCCGGAGTGGGAGCGGGGGTCGAGGTGCTGGGCGCCGGAGCCGGGGCGGACGTGGTCGGTGCCGGAGCGGGCGCCGATGTGGTAGGTGCCGGAGCGGGCGCCGAGGTGGTAGGTGCCGGAGCCGGGGCGGACGTGGTCGGGGCCGGGGTCGGCTTGGGCGGCTTCACCACCGGGTCCGGGGTGCTGGGCATCGACAGCAGGATCAGGCTGGGCTCGCTGATCAGCAGGCTCTTGCCAGCCGGCAGACCCCAGGCCAGCACGTTGAAGTCGATGGTGGCCAGGTTGGTCTCGGCGACGTAGTTCGCGCTCACGTGCACCCAGTCGGTGCTGCGCAGCCAGGCACTCTGGATCTTCTCGCCGCGGTGCAGTTGGCGCTGGTACTCCATCATCCGCAACGCCGCAGTCTCGCCGACGGAGTCGGTCCGGATCCACACACTGGCCTGGTAGGTCGCGCCCGCCACGGTCGCGTGCACGGTGTTGACCTTGTCGTTTAGCGCCAGGGTCAGTGGCGCGGCGGTCTCGTTGCGGAGCCGGATCGCCGGGTGTCCCGAGTGACCGGGGACGACGGCCAGCGAGCCACCGGACCGGGTGAACCAGGCGGCGGTGCCGTTGCTCATCGTCGGGTCCGCGACCAGGTTGACGGTCGAGGCGGACGCCGCGGCGCTCGTGGTGGACAGGTCCAGCGCGGTGACGGCTCCGGCGCCCAGCAGGGCCACCAGCGCGGCACCGACCCATGACTTCGTGTACGCGCTCCGGCGAGCGGCGTGGCGACTTCGTGCCATTGTTACTCCTAGTAGTCGGCTACCGCCATAATCGACAGTGCCCCTACCCACCTGAGCAATTACCGAGAGTTATTTTTGGGCCCGCTCAGCTATCCCGCCGACCATTGCCACAATGGTTCGAGATCCCCGGATTTACTGGCCTGTAGCCAGTTGGAAAGATGATCTTCCGGCGTATACCAGCTCGGTGAACTATGCGTGATAAGTTCCACAATATCGGCTACAAGTAGCTACTTACAGTGATGTAACTACGTGTAAGTTGGCAACTGCCCGTCCTTGCCGCCGGCTTTGGTTACAGCGCGTTGCGAAGGCCGCCCCCTGCTCCGTCACTGGACGTCCCACACACGCCGAAGCCCCTCCTGGAACTCCAGGAGGGGCTTCGGTGAGCCGGGCGGCTGAGGCCGGTCGGGCCCTACCGCGTGGTGCGGACGAGACTGCTGGGCGCGAGAACTACTGGGCGGCGTCCCGGACGGCCAGGTCGTCGAGCGAGACCGACTTGGCGCCGACGTTGGTTCCGCCCCGGACCACCGACAGGAACAGCTGCCCCGCCGCGGTCACCGAGGTGTCGGTGCTGGTCGACTTCCAGCTGGTCGGCTCGATGGTGCCGTCGGTCCAGATCTTGAACTGGATCGTCGAGCCGCTGACCCGCAGCCGCAGCCACTGCTTGGCCGTGGTCACCGCCTGGCCGCCGGTGACCGAGGCCACCGTGCTGGTCACGCTGTTGACGTTCTTCTGCACCGTCACCGTGCCCGAGTTCGACTGCAACTGCAGGCCGTAGCCGTTCTTGGGCCGGTAGGCGTTCTGCCAACCGCCCGAACCCCGCAGGTAGACGCTCAGGTAGCTCAGCGCGGTGTTGGACGACCAGTTGAACGAGGTCAGCAGCTCGCTGTCGGTGCGGGCCGCCAGCCCGGTCAGCTGGGTCCTGGCGTAGGCACCGGAGGTGTCGTCGTTGGAGATCCGGCCGGCCCCGGCCTGGATGTCCACCGTGCCGGTGGCCGCACCGCTGGTCCAGGCCGAGGACCAGGGCGAGCCGTCAGCGCCGGAGAAGGTGTCGCTGAACAGTGGCGGCACCTCGGTGAGGGTGGTGACCGACACCGCCGGGCTGTCCGGGCTGGCGTTGCCGGCCGCGTCCACCGCCCGCACCGTGTAGCTGTAGGTGCCACCGGGGGTGAGGCCGGTGTCGGTGTAGCTCAGGCTGCTGGTGGAGCCGACCTGCACGCCGTCGCGCAGCACCTGGTAGCCGGTGACGCCACGGTCGTCGGTGGCCGCCGGCCAGGTCAGGGTGGCCGCCGTGGTGGTCACCCCGGTGCTGCTCGGCATGTCGGGCGCGGCCGGGGCCGTGGTGTCGGCCGGCACCGTCACGGTGACCGGCGCGGATGTCCCGACGTTGCCGGCCGCGTCCTTGGCCCGGGCCTGCAGCGTGTGGCTGCCGACCGCGGTGGCCGACCAGTTGAAGCTGTACGGCACGGTCGTCGAGGTCGCGACCGCTACCCCGTCGACCAGCAGGTCCACCGAGGTGACCGCCTGGTCATCGCCGGCGGTTGCGGTCACCGTGACCGAGCCGTAGGCCGAGGTGCCGTCGGCCGGCGAGGTGATCGCCGCGGTGGGGGCGGTGGTGTCCGGGGCCAGCACGCTGACCTTGTTCGAGGTGGCCGAGCGGTTGCCGCCGTCGTCGACCGCGCGCACCCAGTAGTTGGCCGGCACCGTGCCGCTGGTGTCGATGTAGGACAGGCCGGTGGTGGAGATGATCACCCGGTCGTCGCGCATCAGCTCGTAGCGCACCGTGCCGGAGTTGTCGGTCGCGGCGTCCCAGCTGAGCTTGACGCCACCGGTGGCGGCGCTGGTGCGCAGGTTGGCCGGCACCGTCGGGGCGATCGAGTCCCGCGGGCAGAACTTGCCGAAGCCGCCCAGCCACTGGTACGCGGTGCCCTGGAAGGAGCCCTGCTTGAAGTCGCCGCCGAACCACAGGCAGCCGTTGGAGTCCGGGGTCAGCTCCCAGCCGCCGATGCCCGACCGGGTGTCCAGCGCGCCGGGGTAGAAGTCGGGCAGGTACGCGCCGGTCGCCTCGTCCCAGGCTCCGATGTACTTGATGTTGTTGACGTCGGAGGCGGTGCCGATCGGGTTGTTGTAGTCGTAGGTGCCGGAGTAGGCGTAGTTGCCGCAGTGGCAGCTGGCGTAGACCACCCCGTTGTAGATGCCGATCGCCTGGATGTCACCGCCGGACTTGGTGATGTTCGAGCTCAGCCGCGCAAAGCTGGCGCGGTCGTACTTGCTCAGGATGTGCTGCGAACCGCCCAGCCAGACGTCGTTGCCGGTGCCTTCCTTGACGGCCTGCTGGTAGGTGTTGGTGCCCGAGCCGAGGCTGGGCTGCCAGGTCGAGGCGATGGTGGCCGCCCCGGTGGCGGTGCTGACCACGCCGAAGTTCGGCGAGGCCGCTCCGTTGACGTTGTTGAAGTAACCGGAGAAGTAGACCCGGTCACCGGAGGCGCTGGCGTCCAGCTCGATCACCGAGCCGTCGAAGTTGGGCTTCCAGGCGCCGTCGGGCTGGCCGTCGGAGACCCGCAGCCGAGCCGCCCGGCCGACCGTCACCGGGCCCTTGACCGGGGTGCCGCCGGTGACCCGGTTGAACCGGCCGCCGATGTAGAGATAGCCGTCCTGGTAGTCGATGGCCTTGACCTGCGCCGGGGTGTTCAACTCGGTGGTGACGAAGTCGACCGAGGCACTCCAGCCGGGGACGGTGGCACCGGTGATCGGGTCGAGCTCGGCGATGCCGTTGTCGGCGACCCCGTTGACCATGGTGAACTCGCCGCCGACCACCAGCTTGCCGTCCGGGGTGGCCTGCAGGTCCCAGACCATCGCGTTCACCGACGGCCGGAAGCTGGACAGCCACTCACCGGTGTTGACGTCGAAGGCGGCCAGCCACGGCTGGGCGATCGTGTCGGCCGGTGCCGGGTTGGCACCCTTCTGCACGTTCTGGAAGCCGCCGCCGACGTACATGGTGTTGCCGATCTGGGCGAAGGTCTCGACCTCCATGTTCAGCTCGCTGGTCGCGCCGGCGATTCCGGTGACGCCCCACGGGGTGTTCGGCGAGGTGGTCGAGGAGGCCAGCGGGCGCACGGTGCTGGCCGGCAGGCCCTCGGCCGGGATGGGCGTGAAGCCGGACGTCATCAGCTTCGGGCGCAGGAACACCTGGGTGAACGGCAGCGCCGACTTCTCGGTGGTGTACTGCCAGAGGTAGCTGGTGGCGTTGTTCTGGCCGGCGATCCGGTTGCCGTAGGCCCAGCCCATCTTGTAGTTGTGGATGGCGTTCTCGTTGGTGGTCATCCGCAGCAGGTTCTGGTCGCCGCTGCTGGCCCAGGACTGGGTGTTGCCGCCGCCATAGGTGGTGGTGTTGACCTTGATGCTGGAGAACAGCACGCCGCCGCCGATCGACCAGGTCCAGTCGGACCGGTTCGACGCCTTGATCCGCATCTCCTGGTAGCTGCTGCCGGCGATGTCGGTGGCGCGCCGGACCCGGATGCCGTCGTCGAGCGCATCGACCCGGCCGCCGCCGAGCAGCCCCTGCACGGTGGCCGTCGGCAGGGTGGCCGGCACGAAGGCGCCGGTACCGGACGGGGTGGTGCGCAGGGTGGCCACGCTGCCCTGGCCGGCGTAGGCCCAGGTCCAGCCCTCACGGCCGCGACCGACCAGCACCCAGCCGCCGCCGTCGGTGGTCTGGTCGCAGTAGAACTGCTGCGGGGCCACCAGTTGCACGGTCTGCAGCCAGTAGATGCCGTCGGCACTGGCCGGGTTCTGCTGCTTGATCGCCCAGCACGACGGTGCCGCCAGGGCCGGCTGCGAGCCGTCCAGCACCGGTGCGGCCGAGGCGGCGGCGACGGCAGCCGGAGCGGTCAACACCCCGCCGGCCAGCACGCCGGTCGCCAGCGCCGCGATGCCCAGCAGGGCACGGGCACGCCGCGCGAGCGGTCCCCTGGTGGTCGAACCCCGGACAATGCCACTGCTGAACATCGCTTACTTCCCCTACCTGAGCCGCGGCTGCGGTCGCACTGATGATGTGGTGTGGAGCGGTGGATCAAGTACTTACAGGGCGCTGCGGGGGCTCAGCAACGCGGGCCTTTTCACAGCTGGTTCGTAAAATTGGTGCTAAGCCTGAGGAGAAGATTAGCCGACCGCTCATCAGCTGTAAAGCGGGGATGAGTGGATTTTAGCCTTATCAGACAAGGCAAAACTCCAATTACTGGGGGTCACCGTCTCGTTACTCTCTGGAGTTAAATTCTCGTTAGGATTGAGCTGTCGGTCACCCGACGAGTACTCCCCCAGTGAGGCGCAAGGCCGGACGGGCGCCACCCGCGGCGCCCGTCCGGTTGTGCTTCGGTACTACTGGCCCTCCCGGATGGCCAGATCGTCGAAGGTGACCGACTTCGC